>NZ_JASJSU010000030.1:36163-48601 GCF_030237045.1 Stenotrophomonas maltophilia group sp. Smal17 | reverse complement strand
CCCGCCCTGGTAGGTGCCAACCTTGGTTGGCACATCTCCAGTGGAGCATGGCTCGACTCTACAAAAAGCGGGCTTGCCGCCCACCGCTACCAGCGCTAGCGTGCGTCGGTTGCCCTCTGGAATCCCGCCCGTGACCCTGCCTGCCTCCCGCCGCCACTTCCTGCAACTGGCCGGTGCCGGCCTCGCCTTGGCGGGCAGCGGCCTGCCCCGCCTCGGCCAGGCACAGCCCGCCGCTGTCGCGGCGCCTGCCCCTGCCGACGGCGCCGTGCTGCTGAATTTCAACGAATGCCCCTACGGCCCCTCGCCTGCAGCACAGCTGGCGGCGCGCGACAGCATCGCCCAGTGCGGCCGCTATCGCTTCGCGCTGGCGGGCCAGGTCCGCGACGCCTTCATCGAGCAGGCGCACATTTCCGCCGACCACGTGCGCCTGTACCCCGGCTCCAGTGAACCACTGAACCGTGCTGCCACGCTGTGGACCGGTCCGCAGGCGGGACTGGTGGTGGCCGACCCCACTTTCGAGACGCTGGGTGAGGTCGCCGCCGCGCACGGTGCGCACGTGCAGAAGGTGCCCTTGCGCGGGGACGGCGCGCACGACCTGCGCGCGATGGTCGCTGCCGCGCATGCACGCCCCACCGGGCTGCTGTACGTGTGCAACCCGAACAACCCGACCGGCTCGATCAGCCCGCCGGATGAGCTTGCCTGGCTGTTGGCCCACAAGCCGGCGTCGACCCGCGTTCTGGTCGACGAGGCCTACCTGCAGTACAGCGAGCAGCCGAGCCTGATCACACAGGTTGCACAGCGCGATGACCTGATCGTGCTGCGCACGTTCTCCAAGCTGTACGGCATGGCCGGCCTGCGACTGGGCGTTGCGGCGGCCCATCCCGACCGCCTGCGTGAGCTGGCCAGCCTCGGCGACAACCCGTTGCCGGTGCCCGCACTGGCGGCGGCACTGGCCAGCCTTCGCGACCCGCAACTGATCGCGCAGCGACGACTGCAGAATGCGAAGGCACGACAGACCACCCTTGCATGGCTGGGCAAGCGCGGCTTCAGCTGCCTGCCCTCGGAGGCAAACTGCTTCGTGGTCGATGTCCAGCGCGACGGTGGCGCCTTCGCCAAGGCCATGGCGGAGAACGGCGTGGTGATCGGGCGCAGCTGGCCGATCTGGCCGCAGCGCGTGCGCGTCACCGTGGGCACCGAAGAGGAGATGGCGGCATTCCGCCAAGCGTTCGCGAAGGTGGCCGGCGTACCGGCATAACCCCGCCGGGTGGGTGCCGACCGTTGGTCGGCACGCCAGACAGGGCCATTTGTAGAGTCGAGCCATGCTCGACTCATACCCTACGGGGCCCGATCAAACCATCGGCACCACGCAAACGGGTACTCGCCCAACTGTTCCGCCAGGCCCGCACGGACAGGGTTGGCGGCAATGTACAGTGCTTGACTCCGCAGGGACTCATCACATCGCGCAGCGTGGTCGTAATACCCCCGCTGCCAAAGTGGCCCGTCGGTTCCTGACAACCTGCTGCACCGGGATTTCATGATCTGCACCGAAGCAGCAAGCGTTCCTCCGCGAAGCTGCATCAACCAATGAATGTGGTCCGGCATGACCACCCAAGCGAGGTTGATACATTGGCCCTCCTGCTGGAGGCGCTGCAGCGTCGCCACCGCGAGTGCCGCCAGATCGGCGTCATCGAAGAATCGCTGACGGCGGTGAGTGATCGTGGTGATCGCGTAGACATTCCGGGATTGCGACCAACGACCTTTCAGGAGACGTGGGCTGGGCATGCCTGAGCATTACCGGACCGGGTCCGGTCGGGTATCGCTTGAATGCGGTCAGATGTGTAGGGAAGGCCCCAGTCGAGCATGGCTCGACTCTACACAACGCCATCCGCGCATGGCGTGGATCTACCCGGGGATACCGAACAACGACCGACGGTGGGTGCCGACCGTTGGCCGGCACGCCATGGCGCTTACCAGCGCGGCGTCTTGGTCAGCGGCGGTGCCTGGTGCTGGCGGTCGTAGGCGCGCAGTTCGTCGCGGATGTGCGCGATGCGCTGGCGGCCCAGGGCATTGCGGCTGTCATCCAGCACCACGCCATCCAGCAGTTCGGCCATCCGCTGCACGGTCGGCAGCATCTTCTCCCAGGCGTCCAGCGCGGTCAGCGGCGCAGGCAGGGTCAGGAAGAAGGCGATCGCCGGGGTTTCCATGGCGCGGATATTGGCCATGTCGAAGCTGCCCGGTTTCATGATGCTGGCCATCGAGAAGATCGGGCCGCGCTCGGGATGGGCCTCCACCAGGCGGTGGAAGACATTCATGTGGCCAAACACCAGGCCGGTCTTTTCGGCCGCGACCACGATGTCCTCGCCGCGCAGCTGCTCGCCGGCGCGGGCGGCCACGAACAACGAGACGATCTTGTCGAAGTCCTGGGTGGCGCGCTTGCCGAGATCGCTGGCCCCGGCGTCGGTGTCGGCCAGGCCGAGTTCGGCCTGCTCGCCTTCGCCGCCCATGCCCGGTTCGACCCGGCCATCGGCCACGGCGACGCCATCCTCGCCCAGCACCGGCTCGCGGCGCTCGCCACTGCTTGGCTCCGCGCTTTCCACGCGGCGCCCCTGGGGCTTCTTCTTCGGACGGCCAAACAGGAAGATCGCGGCGATCAACAGCAGGCCGGCGGCCAGGATGCCGATGCGCAACAGTGCCGTGTCGGACATTCGATAGGTTCTCCGGCTAGTTCATTCAGGTAACTAGGATGGCACGTCAGGCCGCGCCCGCCAATCGCGCGGCTTCTTCCAGGTCCACGCTGACCAGGCGGCTGACGCCCGGCTCGCGCATGGTCACGCCCGACAGCTGGTGGGCGGCTTCCATCGTGGCCTTGTTGTGGCTGACGAACAGGAACTGCACCTTCTCGCTCATTTCCTTGACCATGTTGGCCAGGCGGCCGACGTTGGCTTCGTCCAGCGGCGCGTCCACCTCGTCCAGCAGGCAGAACGGCGCCGGGTTCAGCTGGAAGATGGCAAACACCAGCGCCACCGCGGTCATCGCCTTCTCGCCACCGGACAGCAGCGAGATGCTGGAGACACGCTTGCCCGGCGGACGCGCCATGATGGTCACACCGGTGTCGAGCAGGTCTTCACCGGTCAGCTCCAGATAGGCATGGCCGCCACCGAACAGGCGCGGATACAGCGCCTGCACGCCCGCGTTGACGCGGTCGAAGGTGTCCTTGAAACGGCCACGGGTTTCGCGGTCGATCTTGCGGATGGCGTCCTCAAGTGTTTCCAGCGCCGTGGTCAGGTCGGTGTGCTGCGAATCCAGGTACTCCGAACGCTGCGAAGCCTCGCCGTACTCGTGGATGGCCGCCAGGTTGACCGGCTCCAGCCGGCGCATGCGGCCGTCGATCTGGTGCACGGCCTGCTCCCAGTCGCCCAGGCGGGCGTCCTCGGGCAGTGCGTTGAGTACGTCCTGCAGCACGAAACCGGCCTTTTCCACCGCGCCCTGCAGGGTGTCCGCGCTGAGCACCAGCGCCTGCTGGTCCAGCTTGCGCTGCGATATACGCTCGCGCTGGGCCAGCGCCTGCTCGTCGCGCTGATGACGGGTCTGCTCGTAGTTGCGCAGCTCGGCGTCGATGCCATCGAGCAGCGTGCGCGCCTCGGTCAGCACGCGGTCGGCACGCACCCGTTCTTCCAGTGCGTTCTGGTGCTCGGCCTGCAGCGATTCGACCGGCGAATCACCTTCATCCAGCTGCGAGTGCAGTTCACCCAGGCGCGAATCCAGCTGCCCGCGCTGGGTACCCATGCGCTCCAGGGCCTGGCTCAGTGACGCCAGCTGCGCACGCTGCGATTCCAGGGTGAGCGCCAGCGAATGCGAGCGTTCGCGCACCGCACGCGCAGCATCACGGGCGAGGTCGCGCGCCTCGGTCAGCTGGCGGCGTTCGCCCTCCAAGCGCTGCCGGGTTGATTCCAGATCACCCATGCTGCTGACCGCATTCTCCAACCGCGAGCGCGCTTCACGCGCCTGCTCATTGTTGGCTTCCAGCGTTTCCTGCAGCTGCTTCAGTTCACCTTCGATGCGGTCGATGCGGGTACGAGCGGCTTCCACCTTGCCCTGCTGGCCCTGCAGCTGGCCGGCAAGCTCGGACACCGCACGATGGGCCTGGTACAACGTGCGCTGCGCGTCTTCGCGCTGCTGCTCGGCGGCCTGCAACTGTTCGCGGAAGCCAGCCAGCTGCTCTTCCAGCTCAGCCTCGCGCTCCTGCAACTGTTCGATCTGCTCGCGCAGTTCATTGATCTCACGTTCGCGCAGCAATGCGCCCTGCTGGGCCGCACCCGAGCGCGAAACGCGCAGCCAGCCCTGGCCCAGGCGCTCGCCGCCCTGGGTGATGACCGAATCGCCTTCGGGCAGGCTGGCCTGCAGCGTCTTCGCCTCGGCCAGATCACGTGCACCGTGCAGGTGCGCCAGCAGGCGACGGATCGCGGCCGGGCCACGCACGCGTGCCGCCAGCGAGGTCGGGGCAACCTTCAGGTCCGCATCATCGTCGGCAACCAGCGCGATGTGACCTTCGCCCAGCTCACCCAGCGCATCGACCAGCCCGGCCGGGTCATCGACCAGCACGCCTTCGATCAACTGGCCGAGCGCACTTTCGACCGCATTTTCCCAACCAGCATCGACATCCAGGCGTTCGCCGACACGCGCCGCCGAATCCAGTCCATGCGCCTTCAGCCAGGCCACGGCAGCGCCCTGCTCCTGGCCGAGCGCGGCCTGCTGCAGGGTTTCCAGCGATGCCAGGCGGCCGCGCAGTCCATTGGCCTGCTTGCGCAGTTCGGCCAGTTCGTTCTGGCCGTTGCGCTGCTGCTCCTGCACGGCTGCCACGCCCTGCTTGCGGTGTTCCACCTCTTCGCCCAGTTCGTCCAGCGCGGTCTTCTGCGTGTCGTGCTGCAGATGCAGCTGCTCGAAGGCTTCTTCCAACGCGTCCACGTCCAGCCCGGCGCGCTCGGCGGCCAGTGCTTCGCGGCGTCGGTCGGCGTCGAGGACCTGCTTGTCCAGGTAGTCCACGCGGGTGCGCTCGACATCGCCGGCACGCGAGGCTTCCGAACTCTGCGAGGTATGCTGTTCCCAGCGCTGCTGCCAGCTGGCCAGCCGCTCCTCGGCCTCGCGCAGGCTTTCCTGCTTGATCTCGTTCTCTTCCTGCAGCTCCTCCAGCTGCGGGGTGGCAGCCTCCACCGCCTCGCGCAGCACCATCAGCTTGGCCTCGTCGCCGCTGATGTGCTGGCCCAGTTCGGCCAGCGCCTGGCGGGTCTCGTCGCGGGCCTTGTGCAGGCGCTGCGACAGCTCGCGCTGGTGCTGGATCTGCTGCTCCAGGCGCGCCAGCGTGCTGCCGACCTGGTAGACCGCGGCCTGCGCGGTATTGAGCGCATCGGCGGCCTCTTCGCGACGCACGCGCGAGGTCTCGATGCGGGCCTCGGCATCGCGCTGGTCGGCGATCAGCTGCTGCAACTTGGTCTCTTCCTGTGACAGCCCTTCGCGCAGCTTGGACAGACGGCCGTCGAGCCCACGGAATTCCAGGGCCTTCCACTCGGCGTCCTTGACCCGGCGCTCTTCCTGCAGGGCCTGGTACTGCTCGGCCTGCCGGGCCTGGCGCTTGAGGTGCTCCAGCTGCTTGCTGATCTCGTCGCGCAGGTCGCCCAGCCGGTCCAGGTTCTCGCGGGTGTGGCGGATGCGGGTCTCGGTCTCCTTGCGGCGCTCCTTGTACTTGGAGATACCGGCCGCCTCTTCCAGGTACACGCGCAGGTCTTCCGGGCGCGCCTCGATGATCTGGCTGATCATGCCCTGCTCGATGATCGAGTAGCTGCGCGGGCCCAGGCCGGTACCGAGGAACAGGTCGGTAATGTCGCGGCGACGGCACTTGGTGCCGTTGAGATAGTAGTTGCTGGTGCCGTCGCGGCTGACCGTGCGCTTGACCGAGATTTCGTTGAACGAGGCGTATTCGCCGGAAATCGTATGGTCGGAGTTGTCGAAGATCAGCTCGACGGTGGCCTGCGAGACCGGCTTGCGGGCGTTGGAGCCGGAGAAGATCACGTCGGTCAGCGAGTCGCCGCGCAGGCGGCTGGCCGAACTTTCGCCCATGACCCAGCGCACGGCGTCGATGATGTTCGACTTGCCGCAGCCATTGGGCCCCACCACGCCGGTCATGTTGGTCGGCAGGTGCAGGGTGGTCGGATCGACGAACGACTTGAAGCCGGACAGCTTGATCGTGGAAAGACGCATAGGGGTTCCGGACTGGGGCCGGCAAGCGGCCTGCGTTTACCCTCCAAGTCATTGATCCTGTTGGGATCGATGCCCGTGGAACGGGTGTGACGCCCTGAGTATACCGATGTGGCCGTGTTCTACGAATGGGCGTGGAACATTGCCCGGCCCCGCCTCGCCGGCGGGACAGGGCTCAACACCACGAAAGCGGGCCACAAAACAAAACGGGCACCCTTGCGGGTGCCCGTTCTGCGGTGATTCCAGGCCTTGCGGCGTGGGATCAGGCTTCGGCGACGACGACGACCTTGACGGTGGTCTCGACGTCGGCGTGCAGGTGGACCAGCACGTCGTATTCGCCGATGTTGCGGAAGGCGCCTTCGCCCAGGATGACTTCGCTCTTGCTGACCGGCAGGCCGGCAGCGGTGAAGGCATCGGCGATTTCACGGGCGCCGACCGAGCCGTACAGCTTGCCTTCGGTCGAAGCGTTGGCGGCGATGGTCACGCTCGCGCCTTCCAGCTTGGCCTTGCGGGCGTCAGCGTCGGCGTGGATGGCCTGGGCCTTGGCTTCGTACTCGGCGCGCTTGGCTTCGAACTCGGCCTTGTTGCTCTCGGTGGCCGGAACGGCCTTGCCCTGCGGCACGAGGAAGTTACGGCCGTAGCCCGGCTTCACGTCGACCAGGTCGCCCAGGTTGCCGAGGTTGGTGACTTTCTGCAGGAGGATCAGCTGCATGGTATTGCTCCAGATGAGTTATTCGTTAGCGAGGCGACGCCCCGCAACAAAGGCTGTCCGAATAGCTGGCACAGCGGGGGCGGCACCGGGCCGCCCCGCCGGGCATCAGACGTCGTGGTTGTCGGTGTACGGGATCAGGGCCAGGAAGCGAGCGCGCTTGACGGCGGTCGCCAGCTGGCGCTGGTACTTCGACTTGGTACCGGTGACGCGGCTCGGCACGATCTTGCCGTTCTCGGTCAGGTACTGGCGCAGGGTGTTGAGATCCTTGTAGTCGATCTCCTTCACACCTTCAGCCGTGAACTTGCAGAACTTGCGGCGACGGAAGAACTTGGACATGGGAAGGCTCCTTAGGCGGCGGAAGCGGCGTCGTCGCCGGCTTCGTTGTCAGCGGTGGTGGTGGACTCGCCTTCTTCGTCGTCACGACGACGGCGCTCACCGCGCTCCGGCTTGTCACCCTTCTCGTCCTTGCTCTTCATGATCAGCGACTGCTCGGTGTCAGCCTCGTCACGCTTGATGACCAGGTTGCGCAGCACGGCGTCGTTGAAGCGGAAGCTTTCGGTCAGCTCGTTCAGCACGGCCTGGTCGGCTTCGATGTTCAGCAGCACGTAGTGCGCCTTCACCAGGTTCTGGATCGGGTACGCCAGCTGGCGGCGGCCCCAGTCTTCCAGGCGGTGGATGGTGCCGTTGCCGTTCTCGACCAGCGACTTGTAGCGCTCGATCATGGCCGGGACCTGCTCGCTCTGGTCCGGGTGGACCATGAACACGATTTCGTAATGACGACTCATGTTTTTTCTACCTTTCGGATGTGGCCTTGCGGCCGGACAGCCCCCCGCCGTTGAGACCGCGGTGGGGCAAGGATTCCCGCCAGGAAGGCAGGAAGCCGCGCATTATGGCGCAGATGGGGGTGCCGGGCAACCGGCGGGCCATAGGGCAACCTGAACCCGGGAGCAGCCCCCATGCCAACCCAGGTTGGCCGTTACCAGAGCGATCAGGCTCCGGCCGGCCCTCAGGCCTTGTCGGCGTCGGTGGTGAAGCTCTCGCCGCAGCCGCACTCGGCGGTGGCGTTCGGGTTGCTGAACGTGAACGTCTCGCTCAGGCCATGCTTGCCGAAGTCGATCACCGTGCCGTCCACCAGCGCCAGGCTCTTGGCATCGACGTAGATCTTCACGCCGTCCTGGTCGAACACGGTATCGCCTTCGCGCTCGTCGCGGGCCAGGTCGGTGACGTGGCCCCAGCCGGAACAGCCGGTCTTGGTCACGCCGAAACGCAGGCCCAGCGCGCCGGGGGTCTGGGCGACGAAGCGCTGCACGCGCTCGAAGGCAATGGGGGTCAGGCTGACGGCCATGGGGCTACTCCAGAGGTACGGGGACATTATAAGGAGCCGTTGCCGCGAAAAATGCCTCGCAAGCGGAACACTGCAACCGGTAAACTCCCGTGTTCACAGATCGAGTCGATCAGCAGAGGATTCAAGTCATGACGGTGGTCAGCGTTGAACATGCGCTTGCCGGGAAGATCCCGGAAGGCGGCGAAGTCACGGTACGCGGATGGGTGCGCACGGTGCGCGGTTCAGCGAATCTGGCCTTCGTGAATGTAAGCGACGGCTCCTGCTTCGCCCCGATCCAGGTCGTGGCCAACGACACCCTGGCCAACTTCGACGAGATCAAGCGCCTGACCAGCGGCTGCTCGGTCATCGCCACCGGCACCCTGGTGAAGTCGCAGGGCAAGGGCCAGTCGTTCGAGATCCAGGCCAGCGCGCTGGAAGTGGTCGGCTGGGTCGAAGACCCGCTCACCTACCCGATCCAGCCCAAGCCGATGTCGCCGGAGTTCCTGCGTGAAGTGGCGCACCTGCGCCCGCGCACCAACCTGTTCGGCGCGGTCACCCGCATCCGCAACTGCCTGGCCCAGGCCGTGCACCGCTTCTTCCACGAGAACGGCTTCAACTGGATCAGCACGCCGATCATCACCACCTCCGACGCCGAAGGCGCCGGCCAGATGTTCCGCGTGTCCACCCTGGACATGGTGAACCTGCCGCGTGACGAGAAGGGCGCGATCGATTTCAGCCGCGACTTCTTCGGCAAGGAAACCTTCCTGACCGTGTCCGGCCAGCTGAACGTCGAGGCTTACTGCCTGGCGCTGAGCAAGGTCTACACCTTCGGCCCGACCTTCCGCGCCGAGAACAGCCACACCACCCGCCACCTGGCGGAGTTCTGGATGATCGAGCCGGAAATCGCCTTCGCCGATCTGGCCGAAGATGCACGCCTGGCCGAAGAGTTCCTGAAGTACCTGTTCCGCGCCGTGCTGAACGAGCGCAGCGACGACCTGGCCTTCATCGCCGAGCGCGTGGACAAGAACGCGATCACCAAGCTGGAAGACTTCATCAACGCACCGTTCGAACGCATCGACTACACCGATGCGGTCAGCCTGCTGCAGAAGTCCGGCAAGAAGTTCGACTTCCCGGTCGAATGGGGCCTGGACCTGCAGACCGAGCACGAGCGCTGGCTGACCGAGGAACACGTCGGCCGCCCGGTGGTGGTGACCAACTATCCGGAGCACATCAAGGCCTTCTACATGCGCCTGAACGATGACGGCAGGACCGTCGCCGCGATGGACGTGCTGGCCCCCGGCATCGGCGAGATCATCGGTGGCAGCCAGCGCGAAGAGCGCCTGGACGTGCTGGACGCGCGCATGGCCCAGTTCGGCCTGGACCGCGAGCACTACAGCTGGTACCGCGATTTCCGTCGCTATGGCTCGGTGCCGCACGCCGGCTTCGGCCTCGGCTTCGAGCGCCTGGTGGTGTACGTCTGCGGCCTGTCCAACATCCGCGATGCGATCCCCTACCCGCGCGCCCCGGGCAGCGCGGACTTCTAAGCCACTTCACACGACCACGGAGGTACTGCCCCCATGACCCTGTTCTTCGCCCTCTGTTTCGTCGGCGTTGCAGTGGCCGGGTTCAGTGCCTTCGTGATCTTCTGGCCACTGACCCTGGTGCACGTGCGCGATCGCCATCCGGCGCTCGCCGAGCGCTTCGGCAGTGGCGCCTTCCTCAAGCCCGATGCCCTGGCCTGGCTGCTGCGCCGCGACTATCGCCAGCAACCGGACCGCTCGTTGTCCGGGCTGGCGACCCCGGCCTGGGTATCGCTGCTGACCCTGCTGGCCGGACTGGGCATGGCCGCCCTGCTCTGGCTGGCCTCGCTCTGGTAACACATCCATGAATGACATCACCGCCTCGCGCGACAGCTGGTGGCTGGCCAGCCTCGGCAACACCCTGATCTGGGCACGCCTGCGCGTGCGCCCGGCCGGCACCGCCGAAGTGCTCGACAGCGATGGCAACACGCTGAGCTATGACAGCGAAGACACCGCCCGTTCGCAGCTGTTCGATGCCGAGTTCGTCGAGTACGACGGCCTGGACGAGGAAGACGCACTGGTGCGTGGCTTCAGCCTGCATGAAGTGCAGCCGCCGCAGGCCGACAGCGATGAAGGCCTGCGGGGACGCATGATCCAGTCGCTGGGCGGGCGCGCCTGACCCGCGCATGTTCACCCCGCGCGCCTTCGCCGAGACCGACCTGCTCTGGCTGGACCGCCTGCTGGCGCGCGATCCGTTCGTCACCGTGCTCACCATGGGCAGCGATGGCCTGCCGGAACTGACCCGGATGCCGGTGTTGTATCGGCGTGATGGCGAGCATATCGAGCTGCGCGGGCACTGGGCCCGTGCCAATCCGCAGTCACGCCATCGTGGCGCGGCCAAGGTGCTGATCGATGGCCCGCACGGTTATGTCTCGGCCAGCTGGTACCCGGACAAGGAGCCCGCCGCGCGGGTTCCAACCTGGAACTACGTTGCGGCGGAACTGCGCGGCCAGCTGCATACCTTCGACGATACCGATGCACTGGCCGAGCTGGTCGGCGCCATCAGCGACCGCTTCGAAGCCAGCGTCGGCCAGGCCTGGCAGTTCGATGCAGCGCGCACCGAGCATGGCCCGGAACTGCGCGCCATCATCGGTTTCCGTTTCCAGGTCGAGCACGTGCAGCTGAAGCTCAAGCTGAGCCAGAATCATCCCGACGCCAACCAGCAGGCAGTGGTCGCCGCGCTGGACGCGCTGGCCACCCCATCTTCCCAGGAACTGGCGCAGTGGATGCGCTGGCACCGCGAACAGGCCGCCCGCAGCGACTGAGCGCAACAGATTCCCGCAACGACGCAGCCGGAGGGTTGCGGCGAGCCCCTACCCGACGCCAGGGACCCGAACATGAAAGACATCCACAAGCTGCTGCAGAACAACCGCGACTGGGCCGACCGCATCGAGAAGGAAGACCCCGAGTTCTTCCACCAGCTGGCCAAGCAGCAGCACCCGGAATACCTGTGGATCGGCTGTTCCGATTCGCGCGTGCCGGCCAACCAGATCATCGGCATGGCCCCGGGTGAGGTGTTCGTGCACCGCAACGTGGCCAACGTGGTCGCGCACACCGACCTGAACTGCCTGAGCGTGGTGCAGTACGCGGTGGACCAGCTGAAGGTGAAGCACATCCTGATTGTCGGCCATTACGGCTGCGGTGGCGTGCACGCCTGCCTGCACAACACCCGCGTCGGCCTGGCCGACAACTGGCTGCGCCACGTCGGTGACGTGATGCAGAAGCACACCGCGATCATCGACGCCATCGAGACCGACGAACTCAAGCATGCCCGCCTGTGCGAGCTGAACGTGATCGAGCAGGTCGCCAACCTGTGCCGCTCGACCATCGTGCAGGATGCCTGGGCCCGTGGCCAGAAGCTGATGGTGCACGGCTGGGTCTACAGCCTGAAGGACGGCCGTGTGCGCGAAATGGGCATCGACGTCGGCGCGCCGGAAGAGCTGCAGCCCGCCTACGAAAAGGCGCTGTCCTACGTCCCGCGCAAGGGCAAGCGCGACTGACCTCCAAGGGAAACCGATCATGCTCGCTTCGCCGATCAACCTGCACGCCTGGATCGAAGAACACCGCCACCTGCTGAAGCCGCCGGTGGGCAACAAGATGATCGACAACGGCGATTTCATCGTGATGGTGGTCGGCGGGCCGAACTCGCGCACCGATTACCACTACGACGAAGGCCCGGAGTGGTTCTACCAGCTTGAAGGCGAGATGGTGCTGAAGGTGCAGGAGGATGGCGCGGTGCGTGACATCCCGATCCGCGCCGGCGAGATCTTCCTGTTGCCGGGGAAAGTACCGCATTCGCCGCGGCGGCCGCCCGGCGGGATCGGCCTGGTGGTCGAGCGCAAGCGCCTGCCGCATGAGATGGACGGCGTGATCTGGCACTGCGAGCGCTGCAACCACAAGCTGCACGAAGAGTATTTCCCGCTGCAGAACATCGAAACCGACCTGCCCAAGGTCTTCGCGCGCTACCACGCCAGCCTGGAGCTGCGCACCTGCAGCGCCTGCGGGCATGTGGACCCGCTGCCGGCACCGGCGGCCGCTGGTTGACCATCCGCCGTTGTAGAGCCGAGCCT
>NZ_JASJSU010000030.1:0-36153 GCF_030237045.1 Stenotrophomonas maltophilia group sp. Smal17 | reverse complement strand
TAGGCTCGCCTCTACAGGTTGGGCGACATGCACGTCTCCCCGCCACCGGCTACGCCGCCCCAGGCGGTACACTGGCCGTCCCGTTGCAGCCTGTTGCCCGACCATGTCCGACCTGCTCAGCCGCACCCACGCCATTGCCCTGGACGCCGCCGATCCGCTGCGTCCGCTGCGCAACGAATTCCTGATTCCGCGCCATGGTGGCGGCGAGCAGACCTACTTTGTCGGCAACTCGCTGGGCCTGCAGCCGCGCGGCGCGCAGGCAGCCGTGCAGGAAGTGATGAAGCAGTGGGGCGAGCTGGCCGTGGAAGGCCACTTCACCGGCCCGACGCAGTGGCTGTCCTACCACCGCCTGGTGAGCGCACAACTGGCCCGCGTGGTCGGTGCGCTGCCCAGCGAAGTGGTGGCGATGAACACCCTGAGCGTGAACCTGCACCTGATGATGGTCAGCTTCTACCGGCCGACCACGCAGCGCCCGGTGATCCTGATGGAAGCCGGCGCGTTCCCCACCGATCGCCACGCCGTGGAAGCGCAGATCCGCTTCCATGGCTTCGACCCCGCCGAGTGCCTGGTGGAAGTGCAGCCGGATGAAGCCAATGGCACGATCTCGCTCACGGCGATCGAGCGTGCCATCACCGAGCATGGCCCACGCCTGGCGCTGGTGCTGTGGCCCGGCGTGCAGTACCGCACCGGCCAGGCCTTCGACCTCGATGCGATCACCCGCGCCACGCGCCTGCAGGGTGCGCGGATCGGCTTCGATCTTGCGCACTCGGTCGGCAACCTGCCGCTGCGCCTGCATGACGTCGCACCCGATTTCGCCGTGTGGTGCCACTACAAGTACCTCAACAGTGGACCGGGCGCAGTGGCCGGCGCGTTCGTGCATGAGCGGCACCATCGCGACAGCACACTGCCACGCTTCGCTGGCTGGTGGGGCCATGAGGAAGCCACCCGCTTCCAGATGGCGCCGCAGTTCATCCCGGCCACGGGTGCCGAGGGCTGGCAGCTGAGCAATCCGCCGATCCTCGGCCTGGCACCGCTGCGTGCGTCGCTGGACCTGTTTGAGCGCGCCGGCATGGACGCCCTGCGCAGCAAATCGGTGGCGCTGACCGGCATGCTCGAAGCGCTGGTGCGCGCGCGCCTGTCGAGCGTTCTGGACATCATCACCCCGGCCGAACCGCAACGCCGTGGCTGCCAGTTGTCGCTGCGCGTGATCGGTGGCCGCGAGCGCGGCCGCGCCCTGTTCGAGCACCTGCGCGGCATCGGCGTGCTCGGCGACTGGCGCGAACCGGACGTGATCCGGATTTCGCCCACCCCGCTCTACAACCGCTACCTGGACGTGCACCATTTCGTCGAGGAAGTGGAAGCCTGGGCTGGCCTCTGAGCCCGCCCCTTCCCTACTGCTGGACAGTTCGTTGATCGCACATGCCTCCCGCTCGTTGAGCATCATCGGTGCCGGCCTCGCCGGTTCTCTGCTGGCCATCCTGCTGTCACGCCAGGGCTGGCGCATCACCCTGTACGAGCGCCGCGGCGATCCGCGCGTGGCCGACTATGAAAGCGGCCGTTCGATCAACCTGGCGTTGGCCGAGCGCGGGCGCAACGCGCTGCGCCAGGCGGGCGTGGAAGACGAGGTGATGGCGCGCGCGGTGATGATGCGCGGGCGCATGGTGCATCCGCGCGAGGGCGAACCGCAGCTGCAGCGCTACGGCCGCGACGACAGCGAGGTGATCTGGTCGATCCATCGCAGCGACCTGAACACCACGCTGCTGGAACTGGCCGAACAGGCTGGCGCGACCGTGCACTTCCATCGCCGCCTGCACACCGTCGATTTCGACGCAGGCTACGCGCGTTTCATCGATGACCGCGACGACAGCCCGCACGACATCCGCTTCGACACCCTGATCGGTGCCGACGGCGCCGGATCGGCCCTGCGCGCAGCGATGAACCGGCGCGCGCCGCTGGGCGAGGACATCGCCTTCCTCGACCACTCCTACAAGGAGCTGGAGATCCCGCCGGCCGCCGACGGCAGCTTCCGCATCGAGCGCAATGCACTGCACATCTGGCCACGTGGCCACTACATGTGCATCGCCCTGCCCAACCACGAAGGCACCTTCACCGTCACCCTGTTCCTGCCGAACCAGGGCGATCCCAGCTTTGCCACCGTCAACACCGGCGCGCAGGCAGAGGCGCTGTTCGCGCGCGAGTTCGCCGACACCCTGCCGTTGATCCCGAACCTGCGCGCGGACTGGGAACAGCATCCACCCGGCCTGCTCGGTACGCTCACCCTGGACCGTTGGCACCAGGGCGGCCGCGCCGTGCTGATCGGCGACGCCGCGCATGCGATGGTGCCATTCCACGGCCAGGGCATGAACTGCGCGTTCGAGGACTGCGTGGCGCTGGCCCGCCACCTGATGGAAGCGGATGATCTGCAAGGCGCGTTCGCCGCGTTCGAGGCCGAGCGCAAGCCGAACGCGCGCGCCATCCAGCAGATGGCGCTGGAAAACTACCTGGAAATGCGTGACCGCGTGGCCGATCCTGCGTTCCTGCTGCAGCGTGAGCTGGAACAGGAACTGCAGCGACGCTGGCCGACCCGCTTCGTGCCGCATTACACGATGGTCACCTTCCTGCACACGCCCTACGCCGAAGCGCTGCGCCGTACCGAGCTGCAGCGCGACATGCTGGTGGCCGCCACCGCCGGCCACGATTCATTGGACAACATCGACTGGGCCGCGCTGGAAACACGGATACACGCGCAGTTGCCGGTCCTGGAGGGCGCGCACTGATGGCCGACAGCTTCCTGTTCTACGACCTGGAAACCTTCGGCCAGGATCCGCGCCGCACGCGCATCTCGCAGTACGCGGCGATCCGCACCGACGCTGAGCTCAACGAGATTGAAACGCCGGTCAGCTTCTTCGTGCGCCCGGCCGATGACCTGCTGTCCTCACCGATGGCGACCCTGGTCACCGGCATCACGCCGCAGCAGGCCATGGCCGAAGGCATCAGCGAGGCCGAGGCTTTCGACCGCATCAACGAACAGCTGTCACGCCCCGGCACCTGCGCACTGGGCTACAACACGCTGCGCTTCGACGACGAGTTCATCCGCTACGGCCTGTTCCGCAATTTCCATGACCCGTACGAACGCGAGTGGCGCAACGGCAATTCGCGCTGGGACCTGCTGGACATGCTGCGGCTGATGCGCGCCATGCGCCCGGACGGCATCCAGTGGCCGCTGCGCGAAGACGGCGCCACCTCGTTCAAGCTCGAACACCTGGCCGAAGCCAACAACGTGCGCGAAGGCGATGCACACGAAGCACTGTCCGACGTGCGCGCCACCATCGGCATGGCGCGCCTGTTCAAGCAGTCGCAGCCGCGCCTGTGGGAGTACGCGCTGAAGCTGCGCGACAAGCGTTTCGTCGGTGGCCTGCTGGACATCGCCGCGTTGAAGCCGGTACTGCACATCTCCATGCGCTACCCGGCCAGCCGCCTGTGCGCGGCGCCGGTGCTGCCGCTGGCGGTGCACCCGACCATCAACAACCGGGTGATCGTGTTCGACCTCGACGGCGACATCGACGACCTGCTGGAACTGCCGGCCGAGGTGATCGCGCAGCGCCTGTACATGCGTGCCAGCGAGCTGCCCGAAGGCGTGGCGCGGGTGCCGCTGAAGGAGGTGCACCTGAACAAGGTGCCGGCACTGATCGCCTGGAACCACCTGCGCGCCGACGACCATGAACGCCTGGGCCTGGACGTGGCAGCCATCGAGGCCAAGGTCGAACGGCTGCGTCCTTTCGCCGCGCAGCTGGCCGAAAAGGCACGCCAGGTCTACAACCAGCCCCGCGCCGCCACCGTGGCCGACGTCGACGCCTCGCTGTACGACGGCTTCCTCGGCAACGGCGACAAGCCATTGCTTGCCCTGGCGCGCACCACCGCGCCGGAGCAGCTGGCCGAGCTGGAAGGCCGTTTCCGCGACCCGCGCCTGCCCGAGCTGCTGTTCCGCTACCGTGCGCGCAACCATCCCGGCAGCCTCGCGCCGGCTGAACGCCAGCGCTGGCAGGATTACCGCCGCCAGCGCCTGCTCGGAGACGGCGGCCTGGGTGAACTCAACCTGCCCCAGTACCAGCAGCAGCTTGATGCACTGGCCGCCGATGCACCCGATGACGCGCGGCGCCAGGCCCTGCTGCAATCGCTGCGCGACTGGGGCCAGCATCTGCAGGAGACGTTGTGAGTACCTATTTCTCGGACGCCAGCTTCAGGTTCCTGCGCAGCCTGGCGCGGCATAACGAAAAGGCATGGTTCAACGACCACCGCCAGCAGTACGAAGACCACGTGCGGCAGCCGTTCCTGCGCCTGCTCGGCGATCTGCAGCCGGCGTTGGCCGAGGTCAGCGACCATTTCCGCGCCGATACCCGTGGCGTCGGTGGCTCGCTGTTCCGCATCCATCGCGACGCGCGTTTTTCCAACGACAAATCGCCCTACAAGACCTGGCAGGGCGCTCGCCTGTTCCATGAGCGCCGCCGCGAAGTCGCCGCGCCCTCGTTCTACGTGCACCTGCAGCCGGGCGAGAGCTTCGTCGGTGCCGGACTGTGGCGTCCCGAGCCGGAGACGCAGCGCCGCGTGCGTCACTTCATTCTCGATAACCCGGGCAGCTGGAAGGCCGCCGCGCACGCCCCCGCGCTGCGCAAGCGCTTCGACTTCGAGGAGAGCGAGAAGCTGGTGCGGCCACCGCGTGGCTTCCCGGCCGATTTCGAATTCATCGACGATCTCAAGCATCGCAACTGGGTGATGTGGCGCTCGCTGGACGATGCCACCATGACCGGCCCACGCCTGCTGTCCACGCTGGGCAAGGACCTGGCGGCACTCGGCCCGTTCGTCGACTACCTGTGCGCGGCACTGGACCTGGAGTTCTGAACCCCATCACCCGGCGTTCACCCCCAGCTCTCGTACTTGCGGCAGTCTGGCGGCATGAAGAAGCTCATTGCAGTGCTGGTGCTGGTGGTTCTCGCGCTGTCCGCGTGGTGGTTCGGCGGCCCGTACGTGACCGTGCATGGCCTGTCCAGGGCCATCGAGCAGCGCGACACCGCGCGGCTGGAGCGCTACGTCGATTTCCCACGCGTGCGCAGCAGCCTGCGCGCGCAGCTCAACGACTACCTGGTGCGCCAGGCCGGCCCGGATGTGGCGGCCAGCCCGTTCGGCGCCCTGCTCTACGGCCTGGGTGACCAGCTCGGCGGCGCCGCGGTGGACACCATGGAGACCCCGACCGGGATCGGCGCGATGCTGCAGGGCCACGTGCTGTGGAAGCGCGGCCGCAATGAACTGCAGGGCGGCGATGCCTTCAGTCCGACCGAGCCGGCACGGCCGCTGAAGAATGCCGAGCATCACTTCGAAGCACTGGACCGCTTCGTGGTCGACGTCGACCGCGGCCCTGGCCAACCGCCACTGAAGGTGGTGCTGGAGCCGCAGGGCCTGCGCTGGAAGGTGGTGGACCTGCAGCTGGGGATGTCAGGCAGCCCGTGACGGGTCATGCCCCTTCGATGGCGCTGCTTTGGGTACGTGCCCACCTTGGTGGGCGCATTGGGCCTGGTAGGTGCCAACCTTGGTTGGCGCCGTCCTGGATCCATGCCCACCAAGGTGGGCATCTACCAAAGCGCAGTGCCCCGGTGGTTGCCAACCCTGGTTGGCAACTACCTGACCCTACCCCTCGTTGGCCACACCGTGCGGCACATGGCCGGCAGCCACATGCTCGCGCGCACTGTCGATGTTGTGCTGTGAATCGTCGAAGAAGATATCGGCGCCGAACGCCTGCAGGAACGGGCCCTTGTGGCGGCCACCCAGGAACAGCGCCTCGTCCAGGCGCACGCCCCACTCACGCAGGGTGCGGATCACCCGCTCGTGGGCCGGTGCCGAGCGCGCAGTGACCAGCGCGGTGCGGATCGGCGCACTCTCGCCGGCCGGGAACACTTCCTGCAATGTATGCAGGGCCGACAGGAAACCGCGGAACGGACCGCCGCTGAGCGGTTCGCGGGCGCGTTCGCGTTCATGCCGGCCAAACGCCTCCACGCCCTGTTCGCGCGAGATGCGCTCACTCTCGTCGCCGAAGATCACCGCGTCGCCGTCGAAGGCGATGCGCAGCTGCCCGGCCGGTCGACCGGTGTCGATCTGGTCGGCCGCCGCAGCGGCAGTCTCGCCGGGCGGCTTGGGCAGGATGGTCGCCGCCGCGATGCCATGGCGCAATGCGCTGCGCACCGATTCCGGGTTGGCCGACAGGAACAGGTCGGTGCCGAACGGCTTCACGTAGGGCCAGGTCGGCTCGCCGGCGGTGAACGTCGCGCGGATGATGCCCAGGCCGTAATGCTGGATCGAGTTGAAGATGCGCAGGCCGGTATCGGCCGAGTTGCGCGACAGCAGGATCACCTCGACGCGCGGATTTTCCGGGCTGGCGCCCTGGTTCAGCGCCAGCAGCTTGCGCACCACCGGGAAGGCCACGCCGGGGCCGAGGATGTCGTCCTCATGCTGGCGCTGGAATTCGGCGTAGGCCGCCACGCCATCGCTCTCGAACAGCGCATGGCTTTCCTCGAGGTCGAACAGGGCGCGCGAGGTCACCGCGACGGTCAGCAAACGGGGGGAGTTGTCGCCCATCGGTGGGGTCCTTCAAGCGGTCGGCACGGCCGGCCGCCCATTGTCCTCAAAAAACGAACTGTTCGCTCAGGATCCGGTCTTCCAGGTTGTGCTCCGGGTCGAACAGCAGGGTCACGCGGCGGTCCTTCGACTCACGGATGGTCACTTCGACCACGTCGCGGGTCTCGTGCGAATCGGCGGTCACGCTGACCGGGCGCTTGTAGGGATCGAGCACACGGAAGCGCACTTCGGTATCGGCCTTGAGGATCGCCCCGCGCCAGCGTCGCGGTCGGTACGGGGCCAGCGGCGTCAACGCGATGGTGTGCGAGCCCAGCGGAAGCACCGGGCCGTGCGCGGAATAGTTGTAGGCGGTGCTGCCGGCCGGGGTGGCCACCAGCACGCCGTCGCCGATCAGCTCGGCCACGCGTTCCTGGCCGTTCAGATCGATGCCGATATGCGCAGCCTGCCGGGTCTGGCGCAGCAGCGACACGTCGTTGTAGGCCAGCGAACCGGTGCTGGTACCCGACTCGGTCAGCGCCACCATTTCCAGCGGGCGCAGGTTGGCCGGCTCGGCGCGGGCAATGCGCGCATGCACGTCATCGTCGCCGCGGTACTGGTTCATCAGGAAGCCGACCGTGCCCAGCTTCATGCCGAACACCGGCTTGCCCAGGTGCCCGTGCCGGTGCAGGGTCTGCAGCATGAAGCCATCACCGCCCAGCGGGCACAGCACGTCGGCCTGCTCGGGCGCGTAGTCGCCATAGCGCGAGACCATCGCCGCGCGGGCCATCTGCGCCGGTTCGGTGGTGCTGGCCAGGAAAGCGATGCGGGGGGAGTCGCTCATCGGTGGATCCGGGGGAGGCATGAGGGAGAGCATAACCGAGCGCCGGGGGTTGGACCCCGCTGGGCGGATGACAGGTTGCCGGCCGGCGTCGGGTCAGTGATCGCAGAAAAACAGGCAGAAACAGAACGGCCCCGCTTTCGCGGGGCCGTTCCTCCAACTGCTGCAGATCAGGAGCCCCCCTGAGTCAGGGGGGCGCGCCAACGGCGCGGGGGTCTGGGAGCATGGTTGGCATGGGGCCCACGGTTTGCAGAGCAAACCGTGGGGCGGCAGCGCGAATGCGCTTATGCACCATGCGCGGCCAGCTGGCCCAGGCGCTGCACCGCGACCGAGACGGTCGGGTAGTCCAGGGTCTTCTGCTCGGCCAATTCGGCCAGCATCGCCAGGGTGAAGCGCAGGCTGTTGTCGTCACGGCCCATCCAGGCTGCGACCTTGGCTTCAGCGCTGCTGCCCTTGGTGCCCAGCACCTGGCCGGCCAGGTTGCGGTGATTGGCCGCCAGCTCGTCGCGCAGCACGCCACGTGCCACCGCATGCCAACGGCCGTTGACCTCCAGCGCATCAACCTGCTCGAACAGCCACGGCAGCTGCAGGGCGTCGCCCAGGCGGAAGTGGACCTTGGACACGTCCACCGGCTTCAGCTTGCGGGTACGCGCCAGTTCGATGATGTCGAACGCCGGCTCCAGGAAGTGCAGTTCGGCCAGCTGCTGCGCCAGCGCGGACGGCAGGCCCTTTTCCTTCCACTCGGCCACCAGGGCTTCGTAGGTCGGACGCTGCGAATCCGGCAGCACGCCCGAAGCGACGCGGATGTCGTTGAACGGACCCTGGTAGCGGTTGACCGCTTCGGTGATGCCCGGCATCGCGCCCGGGCGCGACAGCAGCCAGCGCACGAACGAACGCTGCAGCTTCCAGATCACTTCCAGTGCATCGATCTGCACCGACTCCGGCACCTTGCCGTCGAGGGCATCGATCTGCGCCCACAGCGCGCGGGCATCCAGCGTCTCGCGGCTGATGGTGTAGGCCTTGGCGACCTCGGCGATGGAACGACCGGTGTCTTCCTGCATGCGCATCAGGAAGGTCGCGCCCATGCGGTTGATGGTCTGGTTGGTCACGGCCGTGGCGATGATTTCACGCTTCAGGCGGTGACGCTCCATCGCGTCGGCATACTTCTTCTGCAGCGGGGTCGGGAAGTAGCGCTGCAGTTCCTTGGACAGGTACGGATCTTCCGGGATGTCCGAATCCAGCAGCTGGGCGAATGCCACCAGCTTGGAATAGGACAGCAGCACCGACAGTTCCGGACGGGTCAGGCCCTGGCCGCGTGCCTTGCGCTGCGACAGCTCGGCATCGGACGGCAGGAACTCGATCTGGCGATCGAGCAGGCCCTGCTGTTCAAGGGTGCGGATGAAGTGCTGCTTGGAACCCAGGCGCTTGACCGCCATCCGCTCCATCAGGCTCAGCGCCTGGTTCTGGCGGTAGTTGTCGTTGAGCACCAGCTCGGCGACTTCGTCGGTCATCGAGGCCAGCAGCTTGTTGCGCTGCTCGACGGTCAGCTTCTTGGCCCGCACCACATCGTTGAGCAGGATCTTGATGTTGACTTCGTGGTCGGAGGTGTCGACACCGGCCGAGTTGTCGATGAAGTCGGTGTTGAGCAGCACGCCGGCCTGGGCGGCTTCGATGCGGCCCAGCTGGGTCATGCCCAGATTGCCGCCCTCGCCCACCACCTTGCAGCGCAGCTCGCCACCGTTCACGCGCAGGGCGTTGTTGGCGCGGTCGCCGACATCGCTGTGCTGCTCGCTGGCGGCCTTGACGTAGGTGCCGATGCCGCCGTTCCACAGCAGGTCGACCGGTGCCTTCAGGATCGCGCTCATCAGATCGTTCGGCGACAGCGCCTTGACGTTGTCGTCCAGGCCCAGCGCTTCACGCACCTGCGGGGTGATCTCGATCGACTTCAGGCTGCGCGGATAGATGCCGCCACCCTTGCTGATCAGCTTGGCATCGTAGTCCGCCCAGCTCGAACGCGGCACGGTGAACAGGCGCTCACGCTCGACGAACGTGGTGGCCGCATCCGGGTTCGGGTCCAGGAAGATGTGGCGGTGGTCGAAGGCTGCAACCAGGCGGATGTGGCGCGACAACAGCATGCCGTTGCCGAACACGTCGCCGGACATGTCGCCGACACCGACCGCGGTGAAGTCCTGGGTCTGGCTGTCACGGCCCAGCGCACGGAAGTGGCGCTTGACCGACTCCCACGCACCGCGAGCGGTGATGCCCATGCCCTTGTGGTCGTAACCCACCGAACCACCGGAGGCGAATGCATCGCCCATCCAGAAGCCGTGCGCGATGGCCAGGCCGTTGGCGATGTCGGAGAAGGTCGCGGTGCCCTTGTCGGCGGCCACCACCAGGTACGGATCGTCCATGTCGTGGCGCACGACACCCACCGGCGGCACGATCTTGTTGTTGACGATGTTGTCGGTGATGTCCAGCAGGCCCTGGATGAACAGCTTGTAGCAGGCCACGCCATTGGCGAAGACCGCGTCGCGGTCACCATTGACCGGCGGGGTCTTGGCGAAGAAGCCGCCCTTCGCGCCGACCGGCACGATGACGGTGTTCTTGACCATCTGCGCCTTGACCAGGCCCAGCACTTCGGTACGGAAGTCTTCGCGACGGTCCGACCAGCGCAGGCCACCACGGGCGACCGCGCCGAAGCGCAGGTGGGTACCTTCCACGCGCGGGCCGTAGACGAAGATTTCGCGGTACGGGCGCGGCTTCGGCAGGTCCGGCACCAGCGCCGAATCGAACTTGAAGCTGATCACATGGCCGTGCTGGCCGTTGGCATCGGTCTGGTAGTAGCTGGTGCGCAGGGTCGCGTCGATCACGCCCATGAACGAACGCAGGATGCGGTCCTCGTCCAGGCTGGACACACGGTCCATCAGCTTCAGCAGCGCATCGCGCGCGGCCTGCATCTGCGCCTCGCGGTCACCCTTGCGGGCGTCGACCACGGTCTTGAGCACCTTCAGGGTGGCGTCGTCGCCGGCGGCCAGCACATCGAGGTGGGCCTTCAGCTGCACCTGGCCGGCGGCGATGTCGTCCTTGCTCTCGTGGCCGGTGGCCGGATCGAAGCGGGCTTCGAACAGCTCGACCAGCAAGCGGGCCAGCAGCGGGTAGCGGGCAAAGGTGCCTTCCACATACGCCTGCGAGAACGGCACGCCGGTCTGCAGCAGGTACTTGCAGTAGCCACGCAGCATGGCGACCTGGCGCCAGTGCAGGCCGGCAGCCAGCACCAGGCGGTTGAAGCCGTCGTTCTCGGCATCGCCGTGCCAGACGCGGGCGAAGGTCTCGCCGAAGGCTTCATCGACGCTGGCGGCATCGATCGCGCCGGCGGTCGATTCGACCTCGAAGTCCTGCACGTACACCGGGGCGTTGTCGACCGACAGGCGGTACGGACGCTCGGCGATCACGCGCAGGCCCATGTTTTCCATCATCGGCAGCGCGTCCGACAGCGGGATGTCGTCCAGCTGGCGGTACAGCTTCAGGCGCAGGCCATCGCCGCTTTCGCGCGGTACCGCCTGCAGGCTCAGGCGCAGGTCGTCCGGGCCGGTCAGGGCGTCGAGCTGGCTGACATCGTTGGCGGCAACGGCGGTGCTGTTGTCTTCGATGTAGCCGGCCGGCAGCGCCTTGCCGATGCGGGCGGCGATGCGCAGGCCTTCGGTTTCGCCGTGGCGGGTCACCAGCGCTTCGCGCAGGTCGTCCTGCCAGTTGCGCAGCACCTGGGCCAGCTTCTGCTCCAGTTCGGCGGTATCGACGTCGAGCATTTCACCCGGCTTCGGACGCACGATCAGGTGCACCTGGGCCAGCGGCGATTCGCCCAGCACCACCGAGCTGTCGACGTACTCACCATGCAGCGCGTCCTTCAGCATCGCTTCGATGCGCAGGCGCACGTCGGTGTTGAAGCGCTCGCGCGGCAGGTAGACCAGTGCGGAAATGAAACGGCTGTACTTGTCACGGCGCAGGAACAAGCGGCTGCGCACGCGCTCCTGCAGGCCCAGTACGCCCATCGCGGTACGGAACAGTTCGTCCTCGCTGGACTGGAACAGCTCTTCGCGCGGCAGGGTTTCCAGGATGTGGCGCAGCGCCTTGCCGCTGTGGCTGGCCGGGGCCAGGCCCGACTGCTTCATCACGTGCTCGTGGCGCTGGCGCACCAGCGGGATTTCCCACGGGCGGCGGTTGTAGGCGCTGGAGGTGAACAGGCCGAGGAAACGCTGCTCGCCGATGATCTTGCCCTTGGCGTCGAATTCCAGCACGCCGATGTAGTCCATGTAGCCGGCGCGGTGCACGCGCGAACGGGCATTGGTCTTGGTCAGGATCAGCGCGTCCTTCAAGCCGGACGTGGCGTTCAGGCCCTGCGCGGCCAGGGTCTTGACCGGACGGGCGGCGGACTTGTCCTTGCCGCGCATCAGGCCCAGGCCGGTGTCGTTCAGCGGGGCCAGCACCTCTTCCTTGCCCTGCTTCTCGACGCGGTATTCGCGGTAGCCGAAGAAGGTGAAGTGGTTGTCGGCGGCCCAGCGCAGGAACTCCTGTGCTTCCTTGCGCGAGGCATCGTCGACCGGCAACTGGCGCTTGCCCAGGTCGTCGGCCAGCGCCAGCGCCTTGTCCTTCATCGGCTGCCAGTCGCGCACGATCGCACGCACTTCATCCAGCGCCTTGTTGATGGCCTGCTCGATGGCGGCCATGGCTTCGGCCGGCTGACGGTCGATCTCCAGCAGCATCACTGATTCGGCATCACCCTCGCCGACCTTGACCAGCTTGCCGGCCTTGTCGCGGGTGAAGCGCAGCACCGGGTGGCCCAGCACGTGGACGCCCACGCCCTGCTCGGCCAGCGACATGGTGACGGTGTCGACAAGGAACGGCATGTCGTCGTTGACGATCTGCAGCACGGTATGCGGCGATTCCCAACCATTGGCCTTCGTGGTCGGATTGAACACGCGGACGTTGGCCTTGCCGGCCTTGCGGGCACGGGCGAATTCCAGCGTCTCAGCCGCGAGAGCGGCCCACTCTTCAGCGCTGTGGTGCGGGAACTCGTCCGACTCCATGCGCTTGTAGAAGTCAGTGGCGAAGGCCACTGCTTCGGCCTGTGCGGCCGCGGGGTAGCGCTTGCGCAAGGCCGTGTACACCGGCTCCAGGGAGAAACCAGCGGTCACTGCGACCTCCGACTCTGCTGGTTTGGTCTTGTTTTTCACGGTCTTGGCTGCGGTTTTTTGCGGTTTCATGGCAGAGCGATGCGCTTGCTCAGTTGGGAAAATGAAATTGTAGCCCTACCGCACGAAAAGGCCTTGCTGCAGGACGGAATAAGCAGATTCGGGTTTGCTGCGGTTTAGACGCCTATTCAGTTCGCACCGGTATGGTCGTGGCACCCGTTTCAGCACTGCAGACAGGATCGGCAAAGCGTGTTACCGGAAGACACACGCGGCGACGCCGATTCGATTCCACAATCCTGAACTGGACGGTATAGTCCACCGCGTGAATCCGGCCTACCTTCCCGTTGCCCTCGACGCACGCGATGAGCGCGTGTTCGACGCCGTGCGCGAACTGCTGGCGCAGCAGGGCATGCAGATGAGCATGGACGCGGTGGCCCAGCAGGCCGGCTGTTCCAAGCAGACCCTGTATTCGCGCTACGGCAACAAGCAGCAACTGCTGCGCCGGGTGATGCAGCGCCATGTCGGCCACGCCACCGGGGCCATGGTCCGTGCACTCCGCACTGACGACCTGCGTGCCAGCCTGCTCCAGTTCGCCACCGACTTCCTGGAGCATTTCAGCCAACCGCACGTAGGACAGGCCTGTCGGCTGATCGCCGCCGACGCGTCCCAGTTTCCCGAAGAGGCGCGTACGCTGTACCGGCATGGCGCCGGCGCGCTGACGCTTCATCTTGCTGAATGGATTGAAACCGTTTGCATGCAAGGCCAGCTACGGCATGACGACCCGCACTTCATGGCCGAGCTGCTGCTGAGCATGATCGCCGGTCAGGATTTCGACAAACAGCGCTTCCATACCCCCCACCGTGATGACGCGCTGCTGCGTCGGCGCTGGGCAGAGTTCTCCGTCGACAGCTTCCTGCGCGCGTTCGCGCCACAGCCGTCGCCGGCCCCGTCTACAAACCAACCCCGGAGTTCCTCCTGATGACCGCCCCACTCCGCACCCTTGCCTTGACGTGCGCCGTTGCTGTCGCTCTGGCCGCCTGCAAGAAGCCGGAACAGCAGACGCCCCCGCCGCCGGAGGTGGGCGTCATCGACGCCAAGCCGCAGACCCTGCCGCTGCAGCGCGAGCTGGTCGGCCGCCTGTCGCCGTTCCGCAGCGCCGACGTGCGCGCGCGCGTTCCGGGCGTGCTGCTCAAGCGCGTCTACCAGGAAGGCTCCCAGGTCAAGCAGGGCCAGACCCTGTTCCTGATCGACCCGGCGCCGCTGCGTGCCTCGCTGAACGCCTCCGAAGCCCAGCTGGCCTCGGCCCGTGCCACCTATGCCAACGCCAAGGTCGCCGCCGACCGTGCGCGCTCGCTGGCCCCGCAGCAGTTCGTCTCCAAGTCCGACCTGGACAACGCCGAGTCGGCCGAGCGCACCGCCCTGGCCGCGGTCAAGCAGGCCGAGGCCGCGTTGACCTCCTCGCGCATCAACCTGGGCTACACCGAAGTGACCGCACCGATCAGCGGCGTGGCCAACAAGCAGCAGGTCACCGAAGGTGCGCTGGTCGGCCAGGGCGATGTGACCCTGCTGACCACCGTCGACCAGCTCGACCCGCTGTACGTGAACTTCTCGCTGAGCGTCGATGAGCTGACCCAGCTGCGTGCGCAGCAGGCCAAGGGCGCACTGGCCCTGTCCGGCGATGGCAAGGCTACCGTCAGCGTCAAGCTGGCCGACGGCACCACCTACAGCGAGCCGGGCACGCTGGACTTCTCCTCGACCACGGTCGATCCGGCCACCGGCGCGGTCTCGCTGCGCGCGCTGCTGCCGAACCCGCAGCAGATCCTGCTGCCAGGCGCCTTCGTCAGCTTCCAGGCCAACCTGGGCGAGCGCAACAATGCCTACCTGGTGCCGCAGCAGGCGCTGCTGCGCGACACCACCGGCGGTTACGTGATGGTGGTCGGCACCGACGGCAAGGTGGTGCGCAAGAACGTCAAGACCGATGGCGCGCAGAACGGCAACTGGCTGGTCAGCGACGGCCTGGCCGCCGGTGACAAGGTCATCGTGGCCGGCGTGCAGAAGGTCAAGGAAGGTGCTCCGGCGGTGGCCAAGCCGTGGACCCCGGGACAAGACGCCAACGGCAAGCCTGCCGCAGGCGGCGCTGCCCCGGCAGGTGCGGCACCGGCCGCCGGCAAGGCACCGGCCGACGCGGCCAAGCCCGAGCAGGCCGATGCGGCCAAGCCGGCCGCCACCGATTCGAACAAGCAGTAACGGGAACCTTCCGTCATGCCTAAATTTTTCATCGAGCATCCAGTCTTCGCCTGGGTGGTTGCGATCCTGATCTCGCTCAGCGGCGTGATCGCGATCCTCAACCTGGGCGTGGAGTCCTATCCCAACATCGCCCCGCCGCAGGTGACCGTCTCGGCCACCTACCCGGGCGCCAGCGCGGACACCACCGAGAAGTCGGTCACCCAGGTGATCGAGCAGCAGCTGACCGGTATCGATCACCTGCTGTACTTCAGCTCTTCCTCGTCCTCCAACGGCCGGGCGCAGATCACCCTGACCTTCGAGACCGGTACCGATCCGGACATCGCCCAGGTGCAGGTGCAGAACAAGGTATCGCTGGCCACGCCACGCCTGCCTTCGGAAGTGACCCAGCAGGGCGTGGTGGTGGCCAAGGCCAACGCCGGCTTCCTGATGGTGGTGGCACTGCAGTCCGATACACCGACCATCAACCGTGATGCCCTGAACGACATCGTCGGTTCGCGCGTGCTCGACCAGGTCTCGCGTATCCCCGGCGTCGGCAGCACCCAGCAGTTCGGTTCCGAGTACGCCATGAACATCTGGCTGAACCCGGAGAAGATGCAGGGCTACGGCCTGTCGGCCAGCCAGGTGCTGGCGGCGGTGCGCGCGCAGAACGTGCAGTTCGCCGCCGGTGCGCTGGGTTCGGACCCGTCGCCGGAGGGCCAGCACTTCACCGCCACGGTCTCGGCCGAAGGCCGCTTCAGTTCGCCGCAGGAGTTCGAGAACATCATCCTGCGCGCCAACGCTGACGGCTCGCGCGTGCTGTTGAAGGACATCGCCCGGGTCGCCTTCGGTGCCAACAACTACGGCTTCGATACCCAGTACAACGGCAAGCCGACCGGTGCCTTCGCCATCCAGCTGCTGCCGGGCGCCAACGCCCTGAACGTGGCCGAAGCGGTGCGCGGCAAGATGGACGAGCTGCAGCCCAGCTTCCCGTCCGGCGTGACCTGGTTCTCGCCGTACGACAGCACCACCTTCGTCAAGATCTCGATCCAGGAAGTGGTCAAGACCCTGTTCGAAGCGGTGTTGCTGGTGTTCCTGGTGATGCTGATCTTCCTGCAGAACTTCCGCGCCACCCTGATCCCGACCCTGGTCATCCCGGTGGCCCTGCTCGGCACCTTCCTGGGCATGTGGATGATCGGCTTCACGATCAACCAGCTGACCCTGTTCGCGATGGTGCTGGCGATCGGCATCGTGGTCGACGACGCGATCGTGGTGATCGAGAACGTCGAGCGCATCATGTCCGAGGAAGGCCTGGCGCCGAAGCCGGCCACGCAGAAGGCGATGACCCAGATCACCGGCGCGGTGGTGGCGATCACCGTGGTGCTGGCCGCGGTGTTCATCCCGTCCGCCCTGCAGGGCGGCGCGGCAGGTGAGATCTACAAGCAGTTCGCGCTGACCATCGCCATCTCGATGGCGTTCTCGGCGTTCCTGGCCCTGGGCTTCACCCCGGCGCTGTGCGCGACCTTCCTCAAGCCGACGCACAACGACAACCCGAACATCATCTACCGCACCTTCAACAAGTACTACGACAAGATCAGCCACACCTATGTGGGCCACATCACCTCGGCGGTGCGCCACGCGCCGCGCTGGATGATCCTGTTCGTGGTGCTGACCGCGCTGTGCGGCTTCCTGTTCACCCGCATGCCGGGCAGCTTCCTGCCGGAAGAGGACCAGGGCTACGCACTGGCGATCGTGCAGCTGCCGCCGGGCTCGACCAAGGGCCAGACCAACGAAGTGTTCGCGCAGATGCGTGGCATCCTGGAAAAGCAGGATGGCTATGAAGGCATGCTGCAGGTGGCCGGCTTCAGCTTCGTCGGTTCCGGCGAGAATGTGGGCATGGGCTTCATCCGCCTGAAGCCGTGGGAGGAACGCAAGTTCACCGCGCCGGAGTTCATCCAGAACATGAACGGCGCGTTCTATGGCATCAAGGAAGCGCAGATCTTCGTGGTCAACCTGCCCACCGTGCAGGGCCTCGGCCAGTTCGGCGGCTTCGACATGTGGCTGCAGGACCGCAGTGGTGCCGGCTACGAACAGCTGACCCAGGCGCGCAACATCCTGCTGGGCAAGGCCGCGCAGAAGCCGGAGGCACTGGTCGGCGTGCGCCCGAACGGGCTGGAAAACGCCCCGCAGCTGCAGCTGCACGTGGACCGCGTGCAGGCGCAGTCGATGGGCATGTCGGTGTCGGACGTGTACAGCACCATCCAGCTGATGCTGGCCCCGGTGTACGTCAACGACTTCTTCTACGAGGGCCGCATCAAGCGCGTCACGATGCAGGCCGATGGCCCGTACCGCACGGGCCAGGAGTCGCTGAAGAGCTTCTACAGCCCGTCCAGCCTGACCACCAATGCCGATGGCACCAACGCGATGATCCCGCTCAACACAGTGGTCAAGTCCGAATGGGTATCGGCATCGCCGTCGCTGAGCCGCTACAACGGCTACTCGGCGATCAACATCGTCGGCTCGCAGGCCCCGGGCACCAGTTCGGGTGAAGCGATGCAGACCATGGAGGCGATCGTCAACGACGACCTGCCGGCCGGCTTCGGCTACGACTGGTCCGGCATGTCCTACCAGGAAATCCTGGCCGGCAACGCCGCCACCCTGCTGCTGGTGCTGTCGATCGTCGTGGTGTTCCTGTGCCTGGCAGCGCTGTACGAAAGCTGGTCGATCCCGGTGGCGGTGCTGCTGGTGGTGCCGCTGGGCGTGCTCGGCGCACTGGGCCTGTCGATGCTGCGTGGCCTGCCCAACGACCTGTTCTTCAAGATCGGCCTGATCACCGTGATCGGCCTGGCGGCCAAGAACGCGATCCTGATCGTGGAGTTCGCGGTGGAGCAGCGTGCGGCGGGCAAGAACCTGCGCGATGCCACCATCGAGGCGGCACGCCTGCGTTTCCGCCCGATCCTGATGACGTCGTTCGCGTTCATCATGGGCGTGATCCCGATGGCGATCTCCACCGGCGCCGGCGCCAACTCCCGCCACGCCATCGGTACCGGCGTGATCGGCGGCATGCTGTTCGCCACCCTGCTCGGCCTGCTGATGATCCCGGTGTTCTTCGTGGTCGTGCGGCGCATGCTGGGCGACAAGCTGGATGAACCCTCCAAGGAGTTCATGGAACGCCAGCGCGACGCCGAAAGTGCCCACCGCCCGGATCGTTGATCCGGCGCTGGGTTGAAACGAAAAGGCCCCGGAGCGATCCGGGGCCTTTTTCATTCGTGCCATGAAGCCGGTAGTCGCCAACCTTGGTTGGCACCGCTGGATCCCAACCAAGGTTGGCATCTACCGGAGCGGATCAGCGCAGCCCGGTCTCGTTGCGGGCGATCACCAGGCGCTGGATTTCCGAGGTGCCTTCATAGATCTCGGTGATCTTGGCATCGCGGAAGTAACGCTCCAGCGGCATTTCCTTCGAATAGCCCATGCCGCCATGGATCTGCACCGCCTGGTGGGTGATCCACATCGCCGCTTCCGAGGCGGTCAGCTTGGCCACCGCCGCTTCGGTGCTGAAGCGCTTGCCCTGGCCCTTCACCCATGCCGCGCGCAGGGTCAGCAGCAGGGCTGCATCCAGCTTGCACTTCATGTCGGCGATCTTGGCCTGGGTCATCTGGAAAGTACCGATGGCCGCGCCAAAGGCCTTGCGCTCCTTCACGTATTCCAGGGTCGCTTCATAGGCGGCCCGTGCGATGCCGATGGCCTGCGAGGCAATGCCGATGCGGCCGGCGTCGAGCACGCTCATGGCGATCTTGAAGCCCTCGCCCTCCTGGCCCAGCACATCTTCTGCCGCGGCCACGTAGTCGTTGAACTCGATCTCGCAGGTGGCCGAAGCACGGATGCCCAGCTTCGGTTCGGTCTTGCCACGACCAAAGCCGGCCTTGTCGGTATCGATGATGAAGGCAGTGATGCCACGCGCGCCCTTGTCCGGCTCGCTCATCGCGAACAGCACGATGTACTTGGCCACCGGGCCGGAGGTGATCCAGCTCTTCTTGCCATTGATGACGAAGCTGCCATCGGCCTGCTTCACCGCGCGGCAACGCATTGCGGTCGCGTCCGAGCCCGACTGCGGCTCGGTCAGCGCGAACGCACCGATGGCCTCGCCCTCGGCGATCGCCCGCACGTAGGTCTGCTTCTGCGCCTCGGTACCGTGGGTAAGGATGCCGTTGCAGAACAGCGAATTGTTCACCGACATGATGGTCGAGTGGGCGGCGTCGGCGGCGGCGACCTCCACCATCGCCAGCACGTACGCAACCGGGTCCATGCCTGCACCGCCGTATTCGGTCGGCACTTCGATGCCCATCAGGCCGTTCTCGCCGAGCAGGCGGATGTTGTCCAGCGGGAACTCGCCGGTACGGTCGTGATGCTCCGCACTCGGGGCAATCTTCTCCTGCGCGATGCGCCGCGCCACGTCCTGCAGCATCAACTGCTCTTCAGTAAAGCTGAAATCCACAACACCCTCCCAGGTACATGATGAAGTGGGCCACGCAAGGCGTGCCCGGATGGCCTGATTGTACCGGGGCGCGACGGCTTCCGTACGCCAGCGACTTGACCGCGGCAGGCTCACTCAGCGAATATATCTCTATATCGCGATAGGTAGATATTTATGGATCTTGAAGACTGGTCGACCCGCCTGAAGGTGTTCGCTGATGCGACCCGCGTGCGCCTGCTGGCGCTGCTGGAGCAGGAAGAGCTGACCGTGGCCGAGCTGTCGGCGATCACCCGCCTGGCGCAGCCGCGCGTGTCCACGCACCTGGCACGCCTGAAGGAAGCCGGCCTGGTCCGCGACCGCCGCGCGGGCGTGTCGGCCTACTACCGCTTCGACGAGGCCCAGCTGGACCCGGCGCAGCGCGCATTGTGGCACGCCTTGAGCAACGGAAGCGATGACCCGCTGCTGCGCCAGGATGCCGAACGGGTGGCTGCGGTGCTGGCCCACCGCGCCGCCGACCAGAACTGGGCCGACAGCGTGGCCGGCGACATGGAACGCCACTACTCCCCGGGACGCACCTGGGAGGCACTGGCCCGGACCGCGCTGCCGCTGCTGGAGACCGGCGACGTACTGGATATCGCGTCCGGTGACGGCGTACTGGCCGAACTCGTCGCCCCCCACGCCAAGCGCTACATCTGCATCGACACCAGCGCACGCGTGGTCGCCGCGGCCAGCGAACGGCTGCGGCGTCTGCCCAACGTGGAAGTGCGCGAGGGTGACATGCATGCCCTGCCGTTCAAGGACGGCAGCTTCGACCTGGTGGTGCTGATGCATGCACTGACCTACGCCAGCAAACCGGCGCAGGCGGTGACCGAAGCCGCACGCGTGCTGCGCTCCGGCGGCCGCCTGCTGCTGTGCAGCCTGGCCCGCCACGAGCACAAGGCGGCGGTGGAGGCCTACGGCCACGTCAACCTCGGCTTCAGCGACAAGGAGCTGCGCAAATTCGTCGACAAGGCCGGCCTGCAGGTGTCCAGCCTGGAAACAGTCACCCGCGAGAAGCGTCCGCCACACTTCGAAGTGATTTCGCTGATCGCCAACAAGCCCTGAGCTGGAGACCGCATGTCCGCCCTGCCCTGGTTGCATCCTGATCGTGCCAATGCCCTGCTCGACGCCCTGCGCGAGCGGATCCTGATCATCGACGGCGCGATGGGCACGATGATCCAGCGCCACGGGCTGCAGGAGGACGATTATCGTGGCGAGCGTTTCGCGGGTGGCTACGACCATGCCCATGGCCCCGGATGCGACCACGGCGCGCCGGAAGGCCATGACCTGAAGGGCAACAACGACCTGCTGCTGTTGACCCGGCCGCAGGTCATCGCCGACATCCACACGGCCTACCTCGAAGCCGGTGCGGACCTGGTCGAGACCAATACGTTCAACGCAACCTCGGTCAGCCAGGCCGACTATCACCTGCAACACCTGGTGTACGAGCTGAACAAAGCGGGGGCCGCAGTGGCACGCGCGTGCTGCGATGCGGTCGAAGCCACCACGCCGGACAAGCCACGCTTCGTCATCGGGGTGATCGGCCCGACCAGCCGCACCGCTTCCATCAGCCCCGACGTCAACGACCCGGGCTTCCGCAACACCAGCTTCGACGAACTGCGCGACACCTACCGCGAAGCGATCGAGGGCCTGATCGACGGTGGCGCCGACACGCTGATGGTCGAAACCATCTTCGACACGCTCAATGCCAAGGCCGCGCTGTACGCGCTGGAGGAGGCCTTTGACGCACGTGGCGCACGGCTGCCGGTGATGATCTCCGGCACCATCACCGATGCCTCGGGACGCACGCTGTCCGGGCAGACCGCCGAGGCCTTCCATGCGTCGCTGGCGCATGCGCGGCCGCTGTCGATCGGGTTGAACTGCGCATTGGGCGCCGCAGCGATGCGACCGCACGTGGAAACCCTTTCGCAGGTTGCCGGCTGCCACGTCAGCGCCCACCCCAATGCCGGCCTGCCCAATGCCTTCGGCGAGTACGACGAAACGCCCGAAGAGATGGCGGCTACCCTGCGGGGCTTCGCCGAGGATGGCCTGTTGAACCTGGTCGGTGGCTGCTGCGGCTCGACCCCCGACCACATCCGCGCCATTGCCGAAGCGGTCGCCGGCCTGCCGCCGCGCGCCCTGCCCGGCAACCAGGAGCAGCAGGCCGCATGAGCACCCCGTCGTATACCCGCCTGTCCGGCCTGGAACCGCTGGTCATCACCCCGGACCTGCTGTTCGTCAACGTCGGTGAGCGCACCAACGTCACCGGCAGCGCCCAGTTCCGCAAGCTGATCAAGGAAGGCCGCTACGAGGAAGCCGTCGATGTGGCCCGCCAGCAGGTGGCCAGCGGCGCGCAGATCCTCGACGTCAACATGGACGAGGGCCTGATCGATTCGGAAGCGGCGATGACCCGCTACCTCAACCTGATCATGTCCGAGCCGGACATCGCGCGTATTCCGGTGATGGTCGACTCGTCCAAGTGGAGCGTGATCGAGGCCGGGCTGAAGTGCCTGCAGGGCAAGAGCGTGGTCAATTCGATCTCGCTGAAGGAAGGCGAGGCGCAGTTCCGCGAACACGCACGCAAGGTGCTGCGCTATGGCGCCGCCGCCGTGGTGATGGCCTTCGACGAAAGCGGCCAGGCCGATACCTGCGCGCGCAAGGTCGAGATCTGCACCCGCGCCTACCGCATCCTGGTCGACGAGATCGGCTTCCCGCCGCAGGACATCATCTTCGACCCGAACATCTTCGCCGTCGCCACCGGCATCGAAGAGCACGACAACTACGCGGTGGACTTCATCGAGGCCACCCGCATCATCAAGCAGACGCTGCCGCACTGCCATGTCTCCGGCGGCGTCTCCAACGTGTCCTTCTCGTTCCGCGGCAACGAAACGGTGCGCCAGGCCATCCACTCGGTGTTCCTGTACCACGCGATTGCCGCCGGCATGGACATGGGCATCGTCAACGCCGGTGCCATGCCGATCTACGACGAGCTGGAGCCGGACCTGCGCGAGCGCGTGGAGGATGTGATCCTCAACCGCCGCAGCGATGCCACCGAGCGCCTGCTGGAGATCGCCGAACGCTACAAGGGCAGGAAGGGCGCAGCGAAGACCGAAGACCTGGCCTGGCGCGACAAGCCGGTGGCGCAGCGACTGGCGCATGCACTGGTGCACGGCCTGGATGCGTACGTCGAAGAAGACACCGAGCTGGCCCGCCAGGCCTCCAGCCGCCCGCTGGACGTGATCGAAGGGCCGCTGATGGATGGCATGAACATCGTCGGTGACCTGTTCGGCGCCGGCAAGATGTTCCTGCCGCAGGTGGTGAAATCCGCACGCGTGATGAAGAAGGCGGTGGCTTACCTGCTGCCTTACATCGAGGCCGAGAAGGCACGCAGCGGCGATTCGGCCAAGAGCAATGGCCGCATCATCATGGCCACGGTGAAAGGCGATGTGCACGACATCGGCAAGAACATCGTCGGCGTGGTCCTGGCCTGCAACAATTTCGAGGTGATCGATCTGGGCGTCATGGTACCGGCGCAGAAGATCCTCGATGCCGCACGCGAGCATCATGCCGACATCATCGGCCTGTCCGGGCTGATCACCCCATCGCTGGAAGAAATGAGCCACGTCGCACGCGAGATGCAGCGCCAGGGCTTCGACCTTCCGTTGCTGATCGGCGGCGCGACCACCTCCCGCGCGCACACCGCGCTGAAGATCGACCCGCACTACCAGGCCCCCACGATCTGGGTGAAGGACGCCTCGCGCGCGGTGGGCGTGGCCCAGTCGTTGATCTCGCGCGACCTGCGCGAGGCGTTCGTCGCAGCCAACGAGGCCGACTACGCCGAGATCCGCGCGCGCCATCGCAACCGCGGCGACGCCAAGCGCCTGGTCACGCTGGAGCACGCGCGCGGGCAGAAGTTCCAGGGCGGCTGGGACACCTATACGCCGCCTGTGCCCAACCAGCCCGGGCTGCATGTGTTCGACGACTATCCGCTCGCGGAGCTGGTCGACTACATCGACTGGACCCCGTTCTTCCAGGCGTGGGAACTGGCCGGCAAGTTCCCGGCCATCCTCACCGACGAGATCGTCGGCACCCAGGCCAGCGACCTGTACCAGGACGCCCGCGCGATGCTCACCCGCATCGTCGATGAGAAGTGGCTGACCGCCAAGGCGGTGTTCGGGCTGTGGCCGGCCAACAGCATCGGCGACGACGTGCGCGTGCAGCACCCGCAGGGCGAAACCACGCTGCACTTCCTGCGCCAGCAGGTGGACAAGCCGGCCGAGCGCCCGGACTTCTGCCTGGCCGATTTCATTGCCCCGGCCGACAGCGGCAAGCAGGACTGGATCGGCGCGTTCGCGGTCACCGCCGGTATCGGCATCGACGCGCACGTCGCGCGCTTCGAGGCCGAGCATGACGACTACAACGCGATCCTTCTGAAGGCGCTCGCCGACCGCTTCGCCGAGGCGCTGGCCGAGCGCCTGCATCAGCGCGTGCGTACCGAGTTCTGGGGCCATGAACGCGCCGAGACGCTGGACAACGAAGCCCTGATCGACGAGCAGTACCGCGGCATCCGTCCGGCGCCCGGCTATCCGGCCTGCCCCGAGCACAGCGAGAAGCGCCGGCTGTTCGACCTGCTGCAGGCCGAAGCGAACGCCGGCATGGAACTGACCGAGAGCTTCGCGATGCTGCCTACGGCGGCCGTTTCGGGCTACTACTTCAGCCATCCGCAGAGCCAGTACTTCGTGGTCGGCCGGCTCAGCCGCGAACAGGTCGGCGACTACGCCCGGCGCAAGGGCGTGGACCGCGCCCAGGCCGAACGCTGGCTGGCCTCCAACCTCGACTACGACCCCGAATGACACACAAAGGGGACGGAGGGGATTAAGTCGTTTGTGGCACAAACGACTTAATCCCCTCCGTCCCCTTTTTGCTTCATCATTCCGCGATGACCGTTCCCGTTGCCCGCCTCTCCAGCTTCTACCTGTTCTACTACGCGGCGCTCGGCGCGTTCACTCCGTACTGGAGCCTGTTCCTGACCGCGCGCGGCATGAGCGTGACCGCGATCAGCGTGATGATGGGGCTGTGGTACGCCACCCGCGTGGTCGCGCCCAGCACCTGGACCTCGCTGGCAGCGGCTTCGCCACGACCGATCCGCCTGCTGCGCATCGGCTGCGTACTGACCCTGCTCAGCTTTGCCGCCTTCCTGCTGCCCTTGCCGCAGCCATGGATGTACCCGGCGATGGTGGTGTTCTGCTTCTTCTACAACGCGGTGATGCCGCAGTTCGAATCGATCACCCTCACCCACCTCGGCAGCGACAGCCATCGCTACGGGCTGATCCGGGTCTGGGGATCGCTCGGTTTCATCGCCATCGTCACCCTGTTCGGCTGGCTGATCGAAGGTGACGGCTCGGCCAGCCGTGCCGGGCTGCTGCCCTGGATGATGCTGCCGCTGTTCGTCCTGCTGGTGGCGTCGGCCTTCAGCAACCAGTATGCGCGCGGCATCGGCAAGGCCGCGGGCGACGCCAGCGGCTTCTGGCAGATCGTACGGCGCCCGCCGGTGCTGGCGTTCTTCCTGGCCGCGTTCATGGAGCAGCTGTCGTTCGGGCCGTACTACACGTTCTTCTCGGTCTACATGGACCATCATGGCTATCGCACCTCCACGCTCGGCCTGCTGTGGACCGTCGGCGTGGTGTTCGAAGTCGGCGTGTTCTTCACCATCGGCCGCTTCTTCCGCCGCTATGACGCCAGCTGGATGCTGCTGATCGCCCTGGTCAGTTCCTGCCTGCGCTGGGCCGTCACCGCGCTGTTCCCGGAAAACCTGCCGGTGATGCTGGTCGCCCAAAGCGCACACGCGCTGGGCTTTGCTGCCTTCTTCGCGGCCGCGATGCAGATGCTGGCAACCTACTTCCCCGGCCGCCTCAATGGCCATGGCCAGGGCCTGCTGTACGGCTTCTCGTCCGGTGTCGGCGGCGTGCTGGGCGCACTCATCGCCGGCCAGCTGTGGAAAATCGATGATGGCCGCACCGCATTCCTGGCCGGCAGTGGCTTCGCTCTGGTCGGTGCGCTGCTGTGCTTCTTCGCGCTGAGCCTGCCGCTGATCCGCGCGCGCCGCAGCGCCGTGCACGCCCCGTAACGAAAACGCCGGGCAATGCCCGGCGTTTTCCTCATCCTGCAGTTCCGCTTACCAGACCAGGTCGTCCGGCACCTGGTATTGCGGATCCGCGTACGGATCTTCCTCGGCGGGCGCATTCGGGTCGACCTTCAGCGCGACCGACGCGGCGAACACCGCTTCGGACTGTGCCAGCACCTCGGCGGTCACCAGCAGGTAACGGCCATTGAGCTGCACCACGCCCAGTTCACCGGCATTGAGTGCGGTCAGCTGTTCGGCGGTGACGTAGATGCGCTTGATCTTGCCGCCATACGGGAAGTGGCGGGCAATGTCCGCCGCTTCGGCATTGAGGCTCTTGTCCTTCAGCAGTTCTTCCAGCTTTGCCTTCGCCTCGCGGCGGACGCGTGCTTCTTCCTGCTTCAGGCGCTCGGTCTCGATGCGCTCTTCCTTTTCCTTCTGCGCACGGATGGCGTAGGCCTTGGCCAGGTCCATCTCTTCGGCGCTGCGCGGCTTGCGCGGGCCTTGCTGGCCGGGGCCACGCGACGGGCCGGGCTTGCCGGCGCCGCCATGACCATGGCCACGACGCTCGCCGGGCTTGTGTTCGCCCTTGCCAGCGCCCTGCGGCTTTCCATTGCCATTGCCACCCTTGCCCTGCGGGCGGCCATCGCGGCGGGGGCCATCATTCTTGCGCTCGGGCTTGGGGGCGGGCTTGAAGCCCAGGCCCATCAGCTGGTCGCGGAGGGTATCGCTCATAGGGTTCGGATCAGTAGTGCGGCGGCGGCGGTTCGCTCGCCGGATCGGAAGAGTTCAGTGCGTTGCGGACCTTGCCCAGGTCTTCCAGCAGCACGCGCAACACATCGGCGTTGCGCATGCCCTGCATGCGGGCATCGGCCAGCGCATCGCTCAGTTCGGCCAGCGCCTGTTCCTGGAAGGACACGCGCATTTCCAGCTCGACCAGGCGCGCTTCCAGCGCCTGCTCACGTTCGGTCGGCAGCAGATCAGACATGCAGCGAGCGCCCCCGGCCGATGCCGTAGTAGGCCAGGCCTGCCGCTTCCACTTCAGCCGGGTCATACAGGTTGCGCCCGTCGAACACCGCCGCGTCCTTCAGCTGCTCGCGCAGCTTCTGGAAATCGGGGCTGCGGAACTGCTTCCACTCGGTCACCACCACCAGCGCGTCGGCCCCCTGCAGCGCGTCATCGGCACTGCTGCAGAACACCAGGTCGTCGCGCTCGCCGAAGATCCGCTGCGATTCATGCATGGCTTCAGGGTCGTAGGCACGCACGGTGGCGCCCGCTTCCCAGAGCTGTGCCAGCAGGCGGCGACTGGATGCCTCGCGCATGTCGTCGGTATTCGGCTTGAATGCGAGGCCCCACACGGCAAAGGTCTTGCCGCGCACGCCTTCATCCTCGCCCCTGTCGTAGTGACGCTGGATGAGGGCGAACAGATGCCCCTTCTGCGATTCGTTGACTGCCTCCACCGCGTTCAGCAGCTTCGGCTCCAGGCCATGCTGCTGGGCGGTGCGGGCCAGTGCCTGCACGTCCTTCGGGAAGCACGAGCCGCCGTAGCCGGCACCCGGGTAGATGAAGTGCCAGCCGATGCGCGGGTCCGAGCCAATGCCCTGGCGGACCTGCTCGACGTCGGCACCGACGCGTTCGGCGATGTTGGCGATTTCGTTCATGAACGAAATCTTGGTCGCCAGCATCGCGTTGGCCGCGTACTTGGTCAGCTCGGCCGAACGCACGTCCATTTCCACAACGCGGTCGTGGTTGCGGTTGAACGGCGCATACAGGCGGCGCATCACCGCCACCGACTCTTCGCTGGTCGCCCCGATGATGATGCGATCCGGGCGCATGCAGTCGGCGACCGCGTCGCCTTCCTTCAGGAATTCCGGATTGGACACCACGTCGAAGGCGATGTCCGCGCCACGTGCGGCCAGTTCCTCGGCGATGGCGGCACGCACCTTGTCGGCCGTGCCGACCGGCACCGTCGACTTGTTGACCACCACGGTCGGCACACTCATGTGCCGGCCGATGGTACGGGCCACGGCCAGCACGTACTGCAGGTCCGCGCTGCCATCCTCGTCCGGCGGCGTGCCCACCGCGATGAACACCACCTGGCCATGCTCGATGGCGGCCGCGGCATCGGTGGTGAACGCCAGCCGCGACGCGGCATGGTTGGCCTTCACCATCGGCTCCAGGCCCGGCTCATAGATCGGGATGATGCCCCGGTTGAGGCCATCGACCTTGGCCTGGTCGATGTCGACGCAGACCACCTGATGACCAACGTCGGCCAGGCAGGTGCCGGTCACCAGCCCTACATAACCGGTACCGAAAATCGCAACGCGCATGTCCGTGCAGGCTCCGTGGTCGCTTACGGCAGGACGCCCAGCAGCTCGACGTCGAACGTCAGAGTTGCGTTCGGGCCGATCGGGCCACCCGGGGTGCCGTTTTCGCCGTAGGCCAGGTTGCCCGGAATCCAGAAGCGGTACTTCGAGCCCACCGGCATCAGCGCGACGCCTTCGGTCCAGCCCTTGATCACCTGGTCCAGGCCGAACTCGGCCGGCTGGCGGCCGTAGGAGCTGTCGAACACGGTGCCGTTGAGCAGCTTGCCTTCGTAGTTCACGCGCACCTTGCTGCTCGGCAGCGGACGCTCGCCGCTACCCGGGCGGATGACCTGGTACTGCAGGCCCGACGCGGTGGTCACCACGCCCGGCTGGGTCTTGTTCTTGGCCAGGAAGGCATTGCCTTCTTCGCGGTTGGTCTGGGCGGCGGCGGCGGCCTTGGCCTGCATTTCAGCCTGCTTGCTGCCCATGAAGGCCTGGATGGTGGCGGTCGCGTCAGCTTCCGTCATCTTGGGCTGGCCCTTGTTCAGACCGGTGCTGATCGCGTCAAACAGCGAGGCGACGTCGATGTCGTCCTTCAGCTGCGCCAGCGACGGACCGACCGAGTACGAACCGATCATCTGCGACACCTTGACGCGATCGACCTTCGGCGGCTGCGAACCCGGCGCAACGCCCGGTACCTGCTGGCCACTGCGGGCCATCACGACCTGGCGCAGGGCGGCATCGGTGGCCTTGGCCTGTTCCTGGGTGATCTGCGGCTGCAGGCCTTCGAACGAACGCTCCACCGCGGTACGCAGGGCGGCAACGTCGATCTCATCGGCAATCGGGGTGAACGACTTGGCCACGTCCAGGCCGATGGCATAGCCGAGCTTCTGCTTGGGGGAATTCAAGGTTGCGGTCTCCTTGGCGGCTGCGGGGGCAGCCGGTTGTTGCGACAGAGCGACACCCGAAGTGCCCATCGCCAGAATCAGAACCGACGCCGCGGCGCCGCGCATTCCCATCTTCATTCGCTGCATTCCTGGAAGTGTCTGGGCGCCGACGTCGGCGCGAAAAGAAACATTGTCGCACGCATGCCGGAGATGTCGAGGCATGCGTGGCGGATATCAATGCGTGGCCGCTGCGGCCAGGGCCTTGTCGATGGCCGCGGTCAGCTGCGGATCGTCCGGCGTGACCTTGCTGGCGAACTGGGCGATGACCTTGCCATCGCGGCCGACCAGGTACTTGTGGAAGTTCCAGCCCGGCGCGACGCCGGTCGCAGCGGTCAGCCGCTGGTACAGCGGCGTGGCCTCGGCCCCGACCACGTGCACCTTCTCGAACATCGGGAACTTGACGCCATAGGTCAGCGTGCAGAAATCCTGGATCTGCTTTTCGTCACCCGGCTCCTGGCCCTTGAAATCATTGGACGGGAACCCGAGCACGGCGAAGCCGCGGCCGGCATAGCGCTTCTGCAGCGCCTCCAGGCCTTCGTACTGGGGCGTGTAGCCACACTTGCTGGCGGTGTTGACCACCAGCAGCACCTGCCCGTGGTAGCGCTGCTGCAGGTTGACCTGCTGCTTGCTGGCCAGCGGCCGGTACTCGAGGTCGAGCAGATCGGCCGCCAGGGCACTGGCCGAACCAGCAACACCGGCCACGATCAGGACCAGCAGGGACAGGCCGCGCATGCGGCGCGGGGAAACGGTCGACAGAGGCATCAGGAACAGTCCGCGGTAGCCATTCACAGGGCCCGGCCGCTACCGGCCGGGAATCGGCCGAACTATAGCACCGGGCCCCTGCCGCCCTGATGGCACAGGCCCCGGATGGCTTTGCGCGGCATGGCGTTTGCCTGGCCCAGCCTGCCGGCGCACCGCAGTGATGACATGGCATGGACATCACTGAATGGAAGCCCGATCGCCCCCTCGCCGCACGACAGATTTATTTCTCTTTAGAATCAACTGCTTGATGGGATATTTCGGCGATATGACCACCCCTGCCATCAGTTGGGGCCGGCAAGGACTTGCACGGCGGCGTGCCGGTGTTATAGTTGCATACAACACCAGTCACCTGAGACAGGGGGAAGCCATGAACACCCGGATGCGTCGCACGCTCACCGCGCCTGCGGTCACTGCAGTTTCCACCCTGCTCGTGCTCACCTGGCTGGCCGTGCCCGCCTCTCCCGCCACCGCACTGCCCTCCGGCAGTGCACAGGACACAACCGCTTCGCCGGCAGGGAACGCCGACTCCTCCCCCCCTCCCCCGCGTCGGCTGCACAGCTCCCTGTCCATGCCGTATTTCTCGTTCGCCCAGCCGCTGACCCCACGGAGCTGAATATGAGCGACATCCAGTGGAGCGACGGCGCTCCCATCTACCGTCAGTTGAAGGAGCGTGTGATCGCCATGATGCTCGACGGAATCCTCAAGCCGGGCGATGCCCTGCCTTCGGTGCGCCAGGTGGCCGCCGACTATCAACTCAACCCCATCACCGTTTCGCGCGCTTACCAGGAACTGGCCGATGAAGGCCTGGTCGAGAAGCGCCGCGGCCTGGGCATGTTCATGACCGAGCAGGCGGCCACGCAGTTGCGCAGCAGCGAGCGTGACCGCTTCCTCAACGAAGAATGGCCGGCGGTGCTGGAGCGCATCCAGCGCCTGGGCCTGAGCCTCGACGAATTGCTGCCCCAGGGGAAAGTCTGATGAATAGCACTGCAAGCGAATCGGTCATCACCGCCCGCGGCCTGCGCAAGGCCTACAAGACCACGGTCGCCCTCGACAATGCCAGCTTCAGCATTCCGAGCGGGCGCATCGTCGGCCTGATCGGCCCCAACGGCGCGGGCAAGACCACTGCGTTGAAGGCCATCCTCGGCCTGACCTCGGTGGAAGGCGAACTCAATGTGCTCGGCCGCGACCCGCGGCTGCACCGCGACGAGCTGATGAACGACATCTGCTTCATCGCCGACGTTGCCGTGCTGCCGCGCTGGCTGAAGGTGCGCGAGGCGATCGATTTCGTGGCCGGCGTCCACCCGCGCTTCGACCGCGCCCGCTGCGAGCGCTTCCTGGCCAACACCAAGCTGCAGCCCAGGCAGCGCGTGCGCGAACTGTCCAAGGGCATGATCGTGCAGCTGCACCTGGCACTGGTGATGGCCATCGATGCCCGCATCCTGGTGCTGGACGAACCCACCCTGGGCCTGGACATCCTGTACCGCAAGGAGTTCTACCAGCGCCTGCTGGAAGACTACTTCGACGAGCAGAAGACCATCATCGTCACCACCCACCAGGTGGAAGAGATCGAGCACATCCTCAGCGACGTGATGTTCATCCGCGATGGCCGCATCGTGCTCGATGCGGAAATGGACGACGTCGGCCAGCGTTACACCGAGCTGCTGGTCAATGCCGACCAGCTGGAAACCGCCCGCGCGCTGAAGCCGATCGACGAGCGCAGCCTGGCGTTCGGCAAGACCGTGATGCTGTTCGATGGCGTACCACGCGACCAGCTTTCGACCCTTGGCGAGACCCGCATCCCGGGCCTGGCCGACCTGTTCGTCGCCATCATGAAGGGGACCTACGCATGAATGCCGTCAACCACCCCGTCAGCCCGCTGGGTACCCTGCGCTGGCTGCTCAAGCGCGAGTACTGGGAAAACCGCGGCGGCTTCCTCTACGCGCCGCTGATCGCCGGCCTCATCTCGCTGGTGATGAGCAGCATCGGCATCGCCTTCGGCCTGTTCGCGCTGAACCGCGCGGCACGCAGTGGCGGGTTGCATGTCGATGGCGAAAGCGTCAACGTCAATGGCCTGGACCTGGCACTGCTCACCCGCAACATCAATGGCAAGGACCTGGCCGACCTTGGCAACGGCCTCGACCTGACCCTGGTGCTCAGCTCGGCCTGGCCGTTCCTGGTGCTGGCCTTCGTGGTGTTCTTCTACTGCCTGGGCGCGCTCTACGACGACCGTCGCGACCGCAGCATCCTGTTCTGGAAGTCGCTGCCGCTGTCGGACACCCAGACCGTGCTGTCCAAGGTGATCAGTGCACTGATCATCGCACCGTTGATTGCCGTGATCGCCGGCATCATCACCATGTTCGGCTTCATGCTGGTGATCAGCCTCGTTGCGCTGGCCCACGGCGGCAGCCCGATGACGCTGATCTGGGGGCCGGCCAGCCCGCTGACCCTGGCCGCCGGCCACCTGGCCTGGATCCCGGTCTACGCCCTGTGGGCGCTGCCCACCGCCGGCTGGCTGCTGTTGTGCTCGGCCTGGGCGCGCACCAAGCCGTTCCTGTGGGCGGTGATGCTGCCACTGTTCGCCGGCGTCATCATCAGCACCACCAAGGTCATGCCGCTGATCGGGCTGACCACCGGCTGGTTCTGGCAGAACATCGTTGGCCGCCTGCTGCTGGGTGCCGTTCCGGGCATGGACCTGGTGTACCGCCTCAGCGCCGGTGAAGGTTCGCGTCGCGATCTCGAATCGGTGGTTGGCCTGATGTCGCCGGCCTCGCAGCTGAAATCGCTGGCGATGCCGGAACTGTGGATCGGTGCCGCCGTCGGTGCAGTGTTCATCTTCCTCGCCATCCGCCTGCGCAAGCGCGCCGGCGAGATCTGATTCCATCCACCTGGAGGCACCACCCATGCGTTCCCTGCTCGCCTGTTCCGCGTTGTTGCTGTTGCCGCTGTCGGCACTCGCTGCCGATGCCCCGAACTGCAAGTTCACTGCTGCGCGCACGTTGAAGCTGGATGTGGCCGGTGCCCGGGCGGTGGTGTTCGAAGTCAACCAGCATGACCTGAAGATCGTCGCCAGCAAGGGCGGCGGCCAGCTTGACGGTCGTGCCTGTGCCTCCAGCCAGGAGTGGCTTGATCAGCTGGTGCTGGACCAGCGCAAGGAGGGCGACAAGCTGGTGGTAAGCCTGCGCCGCGAGGGCCGCAACAGCGGCATCAGCCTCGGCAACAGCTACGCCTGGCTGGATATCCGCGGCAGCGTGCCGGACAACCTGCCGCTGCAGCTCAAGGTCGGCTCCGGCGACGCCAGCGTGGAGAACGCACAGTCGCTCAGCGTGGATGTCGGCTCTGGTGATGCGGTGGCCCGCGGCACCCGCGGCGACATCCATGCGGCAGTGGGTTCGGGCGACCTCAACATCGATGGCGGTGGTTCGCTGAACCTGCTGTCGCTGGGCTCCGGCGACGTCAATGTGCGCAATATCAGCGGTAACGCCAGCACCGGCACGGTCGGCTCCGGCGACCTGAAGATCAGCGATGTGCGCGGCAATGCCCGGCTGGATACCGTCGGTTCGGGCGACATCGAGTTCAAGCGCGTGCAGGGCAGCGTTGAAGTCGGCGTGGTCGGCTCCGGCGGCGTCGACCTGGCCGACATCGGCGGCGATGTGCATGTCCGCAGCCACGGTTCGGGCGACATCCAGGTCGACGGCGTGCGCGGCAGCCTGACCGTCGACCACAGCGGCAGCGGCGATGTCGAGCACCGCAACGTCAGTGGCAGGGTCACCCTGCCGCGCGGCAAGTAACCTCTTCCAGACACCTCCAGGGGACCATCATGAAGCTGTCGCGCCTGTTGCCTGCCACCCTGCAGTGCCTGCCGCTGATCGCCTGCGGTGGCACTTCCTCCTCACCTGACCAGACCGTCGGCAAGAGCGTCGCCGAAGCCACCAGCGGTGTCGGCGATACGGTCAAGCAAGCCATTGACGATGCCCACAAGGAGATCACCGAGGGCAACATCAAGATCTCCGCCGACCAGCAGCCACGCGCTGAAATCACCCCGGATGGCCGCCTGCTGATCGCGGGCAAGGAAATCACCGCCAATGACACCCAGCGCCGCCACCTGCAGGAATACCGTGGCCACGTTGTAGCCATCGCGATGGACGGCATGGATATCGGCCTGGCCGGCGCCAAGCTGGGAGCCAATGCGGCCGGTGAAGCACTGAAGGGCATCTTCAGCGGCGACAGCGAAGGCGTGGAGAAGCGCATCAACGCCGAAGCCGCAAAGATCGAGGCCCAGGCCAAGCGCATCTGCGGACGCCTGCCGGCGATGCTGGCCAGCCAACAGGCACTGGCGCGTGAACTGCCGGCGTTCAAGCCGTACGCAACCATGGACCAGAGTGACGTGGACGACTGCGGCAAGAACAACGGCGCCACGTTCTCCAGGTGAGTCAAATCAGCGCACCCGGCCGCCCCTGGCATTCCACGGTCGGCCGGGCTGCGCTGGCGGGCTTACAATGGCGGCCCCGGACGTCCCCGAACCGAATGCCATGAAGAAGTTGTTCCTGCTGCTGGCCGCCCTGCTCTGCCTGGGCCTGGTCGGCTGTGACAAGGATTACCGCAACCACCGCGCCGAGCGCGGCAAGCCGAAGATTTCCGTCAGCGAAGGCATGGTCACCGTGCGTCGCCCGCCGGCACCGAACATCATCATCCTCGGCGATGGCACGATGAAGGTGGACGAGATCCAGATTCCGCTGGACGACGCGCAGAAGCAGATGCTGCAGACCATGTTCGGCAAGCTGCAGGTGCTGCGCCAGAACACCCTGGTCGCCGCCCCGGCCGACCCGAACATGCAGCCGGTGAAGATCCAGCCGCCGGAGGGCATGGAGGTGATTCCGGCAGACCTGATCCAGCGCATCCCCGAATTCAAGGACTACACCGACACCTTCGGCAACATCGTCGCCGACCGCCGCTGAAGAAAAACGCCGCCCGAGGGCGGCGTTCCTGCGTGTGGTGGGTGCGGACCTTGGTCCGCGCGCCGTTCGATCAACCGCCGGCGCCACCGCCCCCGGCCTGGATGCCGCCGGCAGTCAGCGCGGTCGGGTCCAGCAAGCGACGCAGCTCGGCCTCGTCCAGGCCACTGTCCTCCAGCGCCACGTCCAGCACCGGGCGCTGCTCCTTGTAGGCCCGCTTGGCGATCGCCGCGGCCTTTTCGTAGCCGATGATCGGGTTCAACGCGGTGACCAGGATCGGGTTGCGCGCCAGCGCTTCGGCCACGCGGTCCTCGCGCACCTTCAGGCCGGCGATGGCGCTGTCGGCCAGCAGCGTGGACACATTGGCCAGCAGGCCGATGCCATCCAGCAGGTTCACTGCGATCAACGGCAGGGTGACGTTGAGCTGGAAGTTGCCGGTCTGCCCGGCCACGGTGATCGCGGTGTGGTGGCCGATCACCTGCGCGCAGGCCATCACCGTCGCCTCCGGAATCACCGGATTGACCTTGCCCGGCATGATCGAGCTGCCCGGCTGCAACGCCGGCAGTTCGATCTCGCCCAGCCCGGCCAGCGGACCGGCGTTCATCCAGCGCAGGTCATTGGCGATCTTGATCAGTGCCACCGCCAGCGCATTGAGCTGGCCGGACAGTTCAACCGCATCGTCCTGCGCGGCCAGGCCCTCGAACTTGTTCTCGGCGCTGTCGAACTTGACCGACGTCTGCTGCTTCAGTGCCTTGGCCACCTGCGCGCCGAAGCGCGGGTCGGCATTGATGCCGGTGCCGATCGCGGTACCGCCCAGCGGCAGGCGGCGCACGCGCTTGAGGCTGTCCTCGATGCGTTCCTGCGCCGAGGCGAGCTGCGCCGACCACGCGCCGAACTCCTGCTCGAAGGTCAGCGGCATCGCATCCATCAGGTGGGTGCGCCCGGTCTTGACCACCTTGCGCAGGCTGCGGCCCTTCTTGTCCAGGGTCTTGCGCAGGTGCACCAGCGCCGGCAGCAGCTGTTCATGCGCCGCCAGCACCGCCGACACGCGCAGCGCGGTCGGGATCACGTCGTTGGAGCTCTGCCCCTGGTTGACGTGGTCGTTGGGATGCACCGTGGTCTTGCCCGCCTTGCCGGCGCGGTTGGCCAGGGTGGCGATGACCTCGTTGGCATTCATGTTCGAGGACGTGCCCGAACCGGTCTGGTAGACGTCGATCGGGAAATGCGCGTCCCAGTCACCGGCGGCCACTTCGGCGGCCGCGACCTGGATCGCCTTGGCCACGGTCTTGGGCAGGTGGCCCAGCTCGGCGTTGACGCCGGCGGCAGCGCCCTTGACCAGGCCCAGCGCGCGGATGAAACCACGCGGCATGCGCTGGCCCGAGACCGGGAAGTTCTGTACGGCGCGCTGGGTCTGCGCACCCCACAGGGCATCGGCAGGCACCTGCAGCTCGCCCATGCTGTCATGTTCGATCCGGAATCCCGGGGTGGCACCCTTGCTTGCAGCTTTGCTCATTGCATCAACTCCGCACTACTTCAGTTGGGGAAAGGGAAGCGGCGGCTGGCAGGGTGTCGCTTCCCGGGCTGGCGGCTGCGACAACGATACTCCCTTGCCTGCAGCGTGGGATGACGAGGGCGGGCCAGATCGTTCCGCCTGCACGGCCGTTCTGCACGCTCCAGGGGGAGTGCCGGCCGCTGG
>NZ_JASJSU010000002.1:0-132975 GCF_030237045.1 Stenotrophomonas maltophilia group sp. Smal17 | reverse complement strand
GACGCTGATGGCGGTCTTTCCTTCTGCGGTGGCCGCGGCGATCACCGCCGCGGGCGAAGGCGGCGCCGGCACCGGCCCTGGCAGGGGAATGACCTGCGGCGGTGGCGGCGGCGGGGGAAGCGGAGGCGGCGGTGGCACCGGCCAGGGGGCATTGATCATCTTCGCGCAGGCGGCGGTGACCGCGGCGTTGCTGACCATGCCCGCGCCCTGCTGGCGCGCAACCGCGTTGTGCATGGCCGTGCCCAGCGTCTCCAGCATGACCATGTCGAGCATGCTGAAGGACTGCGCCGGCCCCTGGGCCACCAGCAGGGTCGAGGCGGCACTGACGCTGTCGACGATCTGGCTGTTGACGGTGTTCTCACTGCTCATGATGGAACGGCTCCCTTCTGGATGATCAGGGCCAGGACCTGGGCCAGGCTGGCGCCGGCGGTGACCTGGCCGCGTTGCTGGTTGGCCACTGCGTTCTGCATGGCCAGGCCAAGGCTGTCGGCCATCGCCAGGTAAGTGGCGGACATCGCGAACGACGGGGCGAGGGCGATCGCCAGGCCCGAGCCGGCGCTGGCAGCGTCCAGCAGGTAGCCGGTGGCAGGCGATGCGGCCATCAGACAGGGGCCCGGCGTGACGCCACCCGGGCGGGGGGCGTCACCCCGGGCCGACACGTCAGCGCAGACCCAGGATTTCGCGGGTGGCTACGCCGTTGGAGGCAGTGTCGATGGCATACAGCGTGGACACGCCCTGGGTGGTCGAGGCCTGCATGGTCACGTAGGACTGCTGCTGGTTGTTGGTGGCGTTGTGCGCGGCGTTGGACAGTGCCTGGCTGGTGGCCACGAACAGATTGCCCATTGCGATGGCCGGCGCATCACCAAGGACCTTGGTGTTGACCTGCGAAACCGAATCGGTGATCTGGCTGTTGACGGCGGTGGGAAATGCCATGGTGGAAACTCCTTGGGTGGACAGCACTACAGGAACGGAGACTGCCGGCACTTAGTGGAATCAGCCGAGAATCTTCCGGGTGGCGGCGCCGGTGGCGCCGGTATCGACGGCGTAGAGCAGTGCAACGCCCATCGTGGTCGCGGCCTGCGCCGTGACGTACATCTGCTGCTGGGCGAGCGTCGCGTTGTGGGCTGCATTCGCCAGGGCCTGTGCCGTGGCCTGGTACAACGTGCCCATCGCCGTGGCGGGGGCCACGCCCAGCACCTGCAGGTTGGCCTGGCTGACCGAATCGGTGATCTGGTCGTTGACGGCCGTGGGAAATGCCATGGCTCAGCTCCTTGCCTGCCGGCGCATCACGCGCCGAGGATCTGCTTGGTGGCCACACCGGTGGTGGCGGTATCGATCGAGTACAGCGTGGCCACGCCCATGGTGGTGGCCGCCTGCGCGGTCACGTAGGACTGCTGCTGGGCGTTGGTGGCGTTGTGGGCGGCGTTGGCCAGCGCCTGCGCGGTGGCCTGGTACAGGTTGCCCATGGCGACGGCGGGCGCGTCGCCCAGCACCTTGGTGTTGGCCTGGGTGACCGAATCGGTGATCTGGTCGTTTACAGCGGTCGGGAATGCCATGTCGAGCTCCTTGAGGTTGGCGGATCAGCTACGGGACGACGGATCAGGAACCGAGGCCGCGGACGCGGGTGCTGAGGATTTCCTTGCTGGCCACGGCCGTGGTGGCGGTGTCGATCGAGTACAGCGTGGCCACGCCCATGGTGGTGGCCGACTGCGCGGTCACATAGGACTGCTGCTGGGCGTTGGTCGCGTTGTGCGCCGCATTGGCCAGCGCCTGTGCGGTGGCCTGGTACAGATTGCCCACCGCCACGGCGGGCGCATCGCCCAGCACCTTGGTGTTGGCCTGAGTGACCGAATCGGTGATCTGGTCGTTTACCGCGGTTGGAAATGCCATGTCCTGCTCCTGCGAAAAGGTGGAAGTGCGTGGTATCCAGTGTCACGGTGCGTGGTGCGTAACTGCGTGTGCTTCACCGTGGATGCAGAGTAGAAACAAGCGCTGCTGCTGGATTGGTGGAATCGACGGAGAATGCGGGGGAAATGGTGTGAAGAGCGGGGCCGTGATGCGGGTGGTGCCGTCGCCGCATCATCGATTTCTCCGCATCCGCGTCGGCCGCCTACTGCTGTTCAATGTAGCGGGCCATGCGCAGGTACCAGTCGATGGACTGGGACTCGGCAAAGCGTCGCTGCCTGCGCTCCCACGCCGCCAGGGCGGCCCCTCCGGCAGGCATCGGCACGGGCACCGGCCGCAGCGTGTCGGGAATCGAGACGGGCTGGAATGTCCCCAGAGAGCTGCTCAGCTCGTCCTGCGCCACGGTGCAGACCGCATCCAGTTCCCAGTCGACCACCGACCCGGCGGTCGGACGATTGAGCCAACCGGTCTGGGCCATCAGGTTCGCGTTGATCCGTGTCACCAGGTCGGCGATGTCCTGGCCGCCGGGCAGGTCAAAGCAGACCAGGTAGAAATCGGCACCTCCCGGCGCGGTCTGGAACAGCGTGTGGTAGGCCATCACATAACCTGCGTCCAGCTCGACGCCGGTTTCTTCCTGGAATTCCCGCCTGGCCGCATGCTCGGCGGTTTCCGCATCCGACATGCGTCCCCCGGGCAGTGCCCACTGCCCGGCCTGGTTGACCAGACGCGGCGATTGCGAGCCGGCCCAGCCCGAAATGCGCCGCTGTGCGGCGTTGACGGTCGCCTGCAGGTTCGGGTCCGGCCATGCGGGGATGCCTACATTTTGAAGTTGGACCCAGGCCGGCACGGCCCCTCCACCCGCGACCCAATCGGCCGCTCCCATGGCGGCGGCCCGGTCCACGGCGGCCAGTACCGTCGGCAATGCTGCCTGCAGCTGCGCCAGGACCTGGCCGGCGTTGTTGACCGCAACGGCCGCTTGATTGATGGCATCCCGCGTGGCGACGCCATTGGCGGCAGCCCCCGCGGGCCACGCAGACGTCGCTGCAAGCACGGCATTGGCCAGCGACGCGTTGATGGCGGCGACCGCGCCGGCATTGACGGCGCTGCCTGCGGCAACGTTCACCACCGTGGTCAGGGCGGACGCCGCCTCGGCCACCAGCACCGGCGCGGCATAGCCGCTCCACCAGGCATTGGTGATCTGCTTGCGTGCGATCAGGTACTGATCGTCCGAGCGAAGTGTTGCGTAGACCTGTGTCATTTCGTTTCTCCGGTTGGAACAGCGTCGTGCCTGCCGCAGTCGATGGAAGGGCGGCAGCGCGGATCAGGGCGATGTGTCAGTGGTTGCGATGCTCGATCAGGTAGGTGAATTCGTTCCGCGTGTTCTCACGCGGTGCAATGGGCGGGAGGAGGGTGTCGTAGCGGGCCTCCCACGCCGGGGTATTGCGCCGATCGAGGAACGGCCGATCCTTCTCGTCAGGGAGATCCGGTGGCCCGGGTTTGTCCGGGGACAGGTGTTTCAGGTGCTCGGCCAGGCTTCCGGCCACCTCGACCACCTTTTCGTAGAGCACCTGCCGTCGCTCAGGCTCGGCGAACTCTTCCAGGTCGGTCCATTCGATGGTTGAACCCATCGCCTTGATCCGCTCCATCCCTTTCCAGTTCAGAAGCGCGTTCTCCCACACTTCGGTCCTGGCCAGCACCCGCGGCAGCTCGGTGACGGCCCAGGTATAGGTCTGCAGGTTCTGGGTGCGCATCACATCCATCAGCGAGGCCTTCAGCCAGATGCCGGTGAGGTCTTTCAGCGCACTGTGGTACGGGGCCCAGTCACCCAGGGTCACCTCCGGCTCGTCAGCATCGATCGCGCGGGTGGAGCCGGCATCCCAGGCCTTCTGCTGCAGCTCCAGCTGCGGCGCTTCCGCGAGTTCGGCCAGGGCGCCGGTCAGCAGTTTTCCAACCACCAGGTAGAGCAGGGCGGAGCGACCAATCGCCTCGGGCGAGAACAGCTTCCTCGCCTCCGGTTCCACACCGAGTGCACGCTGGTATCGGCACCACGCCTGCAGCAGCACATGCCGCCAGTACCAGGCCGTCAGCTTCTGCCCGGCCTTTTCGCCGCTCAGCTTCTGCTGTGTACGAACCGCTTGCGAGTAGTGCTTGTCGTGGGTCTTGTACATCATGTACAGGAAGTAGCCGCTGAGCGTCATCGGCAGGTTCATCTGCGAGGCGTAGCCTTCGGACCAGAATTTGCTGCAGCGGGCCAGGATGATGCCCGGGGTATAGCTTTCCCAGTCGAGCTTGCGCAGCTTGTGGCGCAGCAGCCCGGCGGGAATGTTGATGCCATCGTCTACATTGCCGACGTTCAACCCTTCGCCCACCTCCTTCCAGCTGGCATAGTCGATGGCCTTCAGTGCCACCAGCTCCAGCTTCAGCTGGCCCGTGTTGATGTGGGTGTTGAGCAGTTCGACCAGCTTGGGTGCGAACTGTCCCGCCCAGTCGCCGAGCGTGATGGCGTTGACGCCCTGCGTCTCTGCTTTCTGGATGGACGCCTGCAGCATCGCCACAAGCTGTTCCTTGAAGGCGTAGGCTTGATCAATGGCGCCGAAGCGCAGCGGCGGCGTGACGAGTTCGAAGACGTTGCCGGAATCGGATTCGAGCTTCCATGGCTCGGTGCCAGCGATGTCGAAGCAAGCTGCGACCACGTGGGTGAACGCGAAGATCACGCTGTCGTGCGTGCAGAACTCGATCTCGATGCCATACGTGTTGTCGGGCAGCGCCTCGCCGCCCTTGCCGATGTCGATGCCCTGGACGGTCGGGCGCTTGCTGACGATCCAGCCAAGCTGGCCGTCTTCTGCGATGTTTGCCATGCGAATGCCCCTGCATGAGTGCGCGACCGGGAATGGCCGGCTCAGGGGCATGCTAGAAACGGGGAGACTGCGGGAATCGGCGAAATCGACGCGCAATGCGGTGCCATTGCGTGGATCGGCACCGATGCGGCGGAATCGACGACGGCGGGCCATAGCCTCGCCGTCGCCGGGCCACGGGGGCTAGAGCATGTACGGGATCTTGAAGGCCAGGGTGAAGTCCGGCGCATCCGGGGTCAGGCCGATGCCGAGCAGGGTCACCAGGGTGGTGTGCTGGTTCAGCGCATAGGTCACGCCGAGATTCAGTGACGCCGCATTGGCATCGCTGCCGATCACCTTCATCCACTGCCCGCCCTGGAAGCGGGTCGAGGCGCGGGCGCTGATGCGGTCGCTGAAGGACAGGCTGAGGCTGGTGCGTTCGTTGAACGCGAACGCCACGCCGGCGCCGAAATACACCGAGCCGCCGAGCTTCACATCGCCGGGATTGACGGTGTCGGGGTTGCTGTCGATGTCGTTGAAGCCGCGCGGGAACGAATGTACGTAACCCAGATTGGCGAACAGGATGGCCGGGTCGGCGGTCTTGACCATCGACAGGCCCACATTGGCCTGCCAGACGCCGTTGCCGGTGGGCTGTTCTTTCGGTACGGCGAAGCGGATGTAGTCATCGTCGTCGCGCTCGATCACCTTCCAGTCCAGGCCGTAGGGCGCGCGCCCGGTGGGTGCGGTCACCCCGGCGGTAAGCACGGTTTCAGGCCGCCAGCCGCGCTCACCGAACAGGCGGTAGTTCGCGCTCAGGCCAATATCGCCCAGGCCATTGCCATTGGTCTGTTCCTGGGCGATGGCGGCGGCCGCACCCCCGGCACCGCCTTTCTGGTACACCGTGCGCCGTGCGAGGTACGGCACGTCCAGGTTGAGCGTCAGGTTCGGACTGACGCCCCAGCGTGCGGCGAGGTTGTAGGTGAGCGAATCGGATTCGACGTTCTCGATGGCGATGTTGCCGAGGAAGATCGCATCCAGTGCCAGGAAGCCGTTGAGGGTGAGCTGCTTGCGGTCATAGCGGGCGTAGGTGAGGCTGTTCTCGATGGTGAAGCGGCGCGAGAACAGGGCCGATTGCTGCTGCTTCACATCATCCACGCTGCGCCGCGACTCCTGCCTGGCCTGCTGCGCTTCGGCCGCAGTGCTGGCGTAGCCTTCGCCGCCGGGCGCTGTCTGTCCCGGCGCTGCCTGTAGAGTCGAGCCATGCTCGACTTCCGTGCCCGTGCCCGTGCCCGTGCCGGTTGCCGCCGCCGTTGCCGGCCCGGCAGGCCCCGTGCGCCCACTCAATCGCGCCTGCATCGCCTGCACCTGCATGTCGAGCTCGCGCAGGCGTCGGACTTCCTGGGCGTAGTTGCTCTTCAGCTGCTCCAGCTGGTTGGCCAGGGCCTGCACATCGGCGTTGTCGTCGGCCGTCGGCGGCGCGGCGAGGGCGGTGCCCGCCAGCGCCGCCAGCGCCAACGGGGTGATCCTCAGAAGGGTATGCATGTTCGTGTCCTGCGTTGTGGAACGCGTCCCCCAATGCCGCGCCGTACTACTGGCCCGGCCCCATGCCGCGGTTCAACGCAATCGCCTGGGCCACGTTCTGGCTCAACGGCAGGTTGCCGCCCGCGGTGTTGCGTACCAGCTCCAGCCGCAGCTGGTTGCTGGCTGCCTGGCCGTCACCGGCCAGGGCAATGCCCTGGCCGACGCTGCCATTGCGTATCCATTGCTGTACCAGGCCCTGGCCATCCACCTGCAGCTGCAGGCGCGCCTGATTGCCATCGAGCACGGCGCTGGCGCTCACCCCGGCCTGCTGCGCGCTGGCCGAGTGCGCGCTGTCGGACTGCATCGCGGGAACGTCGCCGTCACGCACCAGCAGCGTGGTGGTGTTGCGCGCGGCGTTGCCATCGCCGGCGACCTGCACGCTCTGCACCAGCCCACTGACATTGGCCAGGCCGCTGCTGTCGATGCTGCGGCCCGCTGTGACAGGCAGCGGCGCGTCGGCGGCGGTGACATGCACGCTGGGCTGAAAGCTGAGCTTGGGTGCACCACCGCCGCGGAAATCCATGCCCAGGGTCAACGTGCCCTGCAGGGCCGTGCCATTGCTGGCCTGCCACTGCGAAACCATCGTCACCCCGAACCAGGCCACGCTGTTGCCGCCCACCGTGTAGCGGCCGCGCATCAGGTTCAGTTCGGGGTCCGGAATTTCCTTCAGGCCGCGACCCGGCGCTGCGTCCGCCGCCCGCACCGTCAGCGCGGGAAGCATCAGCAGCAGGGTCATCAACAGGGGAAGACGGATCATGGCGAAGCCTCCTTCAGAACAGGTCGGCATGGCTGAAGCCGAAGTCGACCAGCTCGGCATCGGTGATCGGCCCCTGCCGCGCGTAGAGCGCGCGGGCACTGGGCCGTTCGCTGGGTTGCAGCAGCACCGTGTTGCGGTCGAAATCACTGCCGATCACCACGAACACGGCGCGTGACGGCCACGCGGCGAGGAAGTCCGGCAGTGCCAGGCTGCGGTTTCCGAGGATCGGATCGGCCACTTCGACGATGCCTTCGCGCACCTGCTTGAGCACCACGAAATGGCGGAAACCGCGCACGTCCATCAGCACCAGCCCGGGCACGCGCAGGGTGCGCAGGCGGGCTTCGTCGATGCGGTAGCCGCGCCCGCGCATGCCCAGTGATTCCACATAGCGCTTGATGTCCAGCAGCGAGAAGCCGCGCTCGGCCACCAGTGCGGGGTCTGAAACCCCCATCATTCCCTGGATCACCGTCGCCTCGTCGGTGTCCAGGTGGTAGGCATGGCGCAGGATGGTGGCCAGTGCCGCCGCGCCACAGCTGTAATCGGTGTGCTGGCGCACCACGTTGCGGTAGCGCCGCTCCTGCATGCTCTCCACTTTCTGCTGCAGCAGGGCGCCATTGGGCAGTACCCCGCTGAAGCGCACCTCGCCCGCCCACGCAGGGTTGATGCCCAGCAGCAACAGGCACGCCAGCAGCCAGGTTGAAGGTCGGCAACGGAACATCGCGTTCTCCGGCAGCAGGGGGGAGCCCCTGTTCCAAGGGGGAGGAGGAACAGGGGCTCCCGGAACCCGGTCATTGGCGGATGGCCGGGGTGTTGCGCTTACTCGCCGCTGCCACCACCACCGCCGGTGCTGGGCTGGGCGACTGCCAGGGCGAGGCTGTTGGCCTGCAGGTTGCCGGTACCCGATGCCACGTTCACGCCGATGTTGCCGGAGGCGCCGGAGAAGGCACTGCCCGACAACGCCGAGGTGTTGGTGGCATCGACGTTCACCCAGCGCGTGGTGCTGACCGTGCCGCTGAGGCTGGCGTACAGATCGGCCACGCCCAGCTCGACGAACTGGCTGGTGCCGCTCTCACGCGTGTCGAAGCCCAGGCCGCCCACCCCCGGCCGGTTGGGGTTCATCGTGGCGTTCTGGATCTCGTTGTCCAGGTCGATGTGGCCGGTGCTGTTGCCACCCGGATGCGGCAGCGCGCCGTTCCACGTATCCAGGTAGTAGTTGGCCATCTGGTAGGCATTGCCGGTGCCGCGATAGGTGCCGGCGCCGTAGCCCAGGGTCAGGCCACTGACGCTGCCGCGCATGCCCACCTGTACGGTGTCGGTGTAGGACTGCACGAAGCCGGCGTTGCTGACGGTGTTGCCGGTGGAGACCTGGTTGGAGCTGATGCTGGATTGGGCAACGGCCGTGGTCGCCACCGAGGCGGCCAGCGCGTTCTTCTGCTCGTTGTTGTTGCCCGACGCGATGTTCACGCCGATGTTGCCCGAGGCACCGCCGAAGGCATTGCCGCCAAGCGTGGCCGCATTGGTGACGCCAGCGTTCTGGGTGACGTTGCCGAACCCGGCCTGGTTGACGAACACTTCGGCGTCGGCCATGCCGAAGCTGAAGGACGCATCCGCCGCCGACAGCGATGCGGCGTTGTCCTGCGCGTTGTTGTCGCCGGACACCACGTTGAAACCGAGATTGCCGGACGCGCCTGCGCCTACGCTGTCGCCGATCGAGGCACGGTTGGTGACCAGACTGTTGCTGGTGGCGTTGTTGCTGATCGACTGGCGGTTGTCGATCACCGCGATGGCCGCCGAATCGAGGTCGATGTCGCCGGTGATGGTCGGATCACCGGAGAAATTGACGTCGGTGCTCAGGCGCAGGTCCTTTTCCAGGTTCACGTCGACGCCGTGATTGTTCTTTTCCTTGCGTTCGTCGGCCTGGATGTTGCTGTGCTTCTGCACATTGACGTTGACGGTGCGGTTGCGTACGTCGTTGTCGGTGTGATTGTGGGTGTCGTTGCGGGTTTCGCTGACGGTGTGGTTGTGGTTGATGTTCGCGTTGGCGTTCTGGTTGTCCCAGCCATTGGCCGCAGCGGCGGTCGAGGCAGTGGCAATCGCCATGGCGAGCATGGTCCGTTTGACGGTCGCTTTCATGGTGCCCTCTCTCTCATCGGATGGTGCATCGGTGGGTGGTTGTCACGGGCGGTCCTGCACGACCAGGCCCAGTACGTTGGCCGTGTCGTTGCCGCTGCCCGCGATCTGATTGAGTTGCAGGACCCCGTCGAATCCCCGCAGTGCGGTGCTGGCTACACCGACGCTGCGGGTTCCCGTCGCAGCGCCGCGATCGACGCCGTCCCGCCCCCCTGCCAACGCGGAACCTTCGGCGGCCAGGGCCGTGTCGTCGGTTTCGCGTATGCCCTGTCGGGCCAGCGTCGCGCTGACGACGTTGAGCGTCGTGTTGGCGCTGCCGCTGGCCTGGTTGATCGAAGCAATGCCGCTGGCGCCTGCCAGTGCCTCACCGCCGATGTGCGCGGCGGCATGCAGGGGTGCGGACAGTACCCGGTTGCCGTTCTGCAGCTGGTGCGCGCTGATGGCCACATCGGCGCGTTCAGCGCGGGCGATGCCGCGCAGATTGGCCTGCAGGTTGAAATCGCCTGCCGCCTGGTTCACCGCGATGGCGCCGCTGGCACCTGCCAGTGCGCGGCCCTCGATGCGGGCCAGGTCCAGATAGGCGAGCATGCCGCTGTAGTCGTCGGCCGATGCGGACAGCGGCGCGGCGATCACCGCCAGCAGCGGCCACGCCAGGGCCTTCACTTGCCACCTGCCGGGGCGGTGCCCTGCAGCGGGAACTGGCCCAGCGCGCCGCGCACCGTATCGGCGATGCCACGGGTGCTGTTGCCGACCGCGCCCAGCGGGCCACTCATCGTGCCGCCAAGACTGCTGCCGACCATGCCGTCGCCGTTGCGGCCCAGCGTGCCGCCCAGGGCCTGCTGGGTAACGCGTTCAACGGTGGTGCCGCCCGGCGCGGTCGTGGGAGTGATATGGCCTGCACCCATTCCCGCGTAGTCGGCATCGCTGAGCTCATCCATTCCGGAGGCCGGGTCACCGCTTCCGAGCGCCGCGGCGACCTCGCGCTGCGGCTTCGGATCGGCAATCAACGCGATGCCCGGTGGTGCCATGCGGTAGGCCGGCCGGGCCGCGACATCGCGCAACAGGACTATTTCGCCCGGTTGTGCCTTCACCCCCTGGCGGGCGCCGGACGCGCCTGCACCCGTGGCGACGGCCAGCAGGGCAAGGGCCAGCGATGCAGCCAGGCCACGAATCAGGGTGGTGCCGTCCATGCCGATCTCCCGCGATGGGTGCGGCGGAACCACGCATCAGCCGTGCCAACTGCCAAAGGCTGGTGCAGCAGCCGATGCCGGCGCTGCGGCGGGGTGGGGTGCTGCCGGGGCGTTACAGCGGCGTCGGGAAATTGTTGGGATTGCGCAACCCGCAGGCGCCACAGGGCAAGGGGGCGGCTGACTGTCGCATTGTTGTTACAGGTGCCGTCGCGGACTGCAACGGTGCCGCTTCAGCCGGTGATTTCTTGACGCGCTGCTCATTGCGCCGCCGTTTAGCGCGGCGCTAGGATCCGCCCAACAAAGGCCGCCGAGGTGGCCGTGGAAGTCCCGGCGGAGGGCGGCACGCCGGCGATCGACTGACAGCCCGCCGACGGTGTCCGGATGCTGGGGGAAGCATGGCGGCGGTCCCGGAAGCTTCAAGCTCGCGCTGTGTGCTGTGGTTTGGCCAGCCGCTGCCGAATGAGCGCAGTGCGCTCGCGGCCGCCGGTTGGTATGTGCGCAGCATTCAACCTGACCCTGCCATGGCGATCGGGCTGCGTGGCCGTGATCGATTGCTGGCCGTGATCGATCTTCGCCACCTGGACGCAACGGCGTTGCAGCTGCTCGCGCCATGGATCGAACAGCACCGGCATCTGCCCTGGCTGGCTGTGCTGCCGCCAGGCGCAGGCGCCACACCGTCGGCATGGTTGCCCGTGCTGCAGCACTGTCCTGCACGGTTCACCCTGCCATTCGGCCTGCAGGACCTGGTCTGCGCGATGCGCAGCCAGTTCGATGCGGATGATCTGCCCACCGACGAGGCCTGCGCAGGGCAGGGGCCGCGCGCATTGATCGGCGAAAGCTCGGCGCTGCATGCGGTGCGCACGGTGCTGCACAAGTTCGCACCGGTGGAGCTGCCGGTGCTGGTCACCGGCGAAACCGGCACCGGCAAGGAGCTGGCCGCGCATGCGCTGCATGCGCTGTCCGGGCGTGCCGGCAAGCCTTTCATCGCAGTGAACTGCGGTGCGATTCCGGCCAACCTGGTGCAGTCGGAACTGTTTGGGCACGAGCGCGGTTCCTTTACCGGCGCCGACAAGCGCCAGATCGGCGTGTTCGAATCCGCGCAGGGCGGCACCGTGTTCCTGGATGAGGTGGGCGATCTGCCCGCCGAGGCCCAGACCAGCCTGCTGCGGGTGTTGCAGGAGGGGACGTTCGAGCGTGTCGGCAGCAGCCAGTCGCTGCGTGCCGATGTCCGCGTACTGGCCGCGACCCACGTGGAACTGGAACAGGCCGTGGCGCAGGGGCGGTTCCGCAGCGATCTCTATTACCGGCTCAACGTGCTGCGCCTGCTGATGCCACCGCTGCGCGAGCGCGGCGCCGATGTGCTGCTGCTGGCCGAGCACTTCCTGCGTTGCTTCCGGCGGCGCCACACGGTGCGTGCACGTGGCTTCTCGCCCACAGCAAGCCAGGCGATGCGGCGCTTTGGCTGGCCCGGCAATGTGCGTGAACTGCTCAACCGCGTGCAGCGGGCGGCGATCATGGCCGAGGGCGAGCTGATCAGCGAGCGTGACCTTGAACTGGGCGAACCGGCCGAGGCGCTGCCCAGCGCGATGCTGCATGATGCGCGTGGTCAGGCCGAACGCGATGTACTGCTGCAGACGCTGCGCCACACCGGCTACAACGTGTCCGAGTGCGCACGGCAGATGCAGATCTCGCGGGTGACGGTGTACCGCCTTTGCCGCAAGCACCGGCTGGAGCTGCCGGCACAGCGCTGAGCCGGGTTGACGCCGCCGCCCGTACCACCCAGCCTGCGGCCAACGACCGCCGCCCTTGCCCTGCGCGAATGAACCAGAGCCCCGAACTGCTGCGCCGCCTGTTGCGTGCCAAGGACCGGATGGACCGGGCCAGCCATGAAGACTGGCCGGTTGCCCGCCTGGCCGAGGTCAGCGCGGTTTCCCCCGCCCACTTCGCGCGCTCGTTCAAGCAGGCCTTCGGCCTGCCACCGCACCGTTACCTGCTCAGCCGGCGCATCGAACGGGCGGTGGCGCTGCTGCGCGACACCGAGCTGGCGATCACCGAGATCGCGGCGCAGACGGGCTGGACCAGCCTGGGGACCTTCGGCCGGATCTTCCGCGACATCACCGGCGACAGCCCGGGCAACGTGCGTGACCGCGAGCGCGCCGGGCACGCCGGGCACGCCGCGGCGGAGAGCGTACCCGAGTGCCATGCCCGTGCGGCGCAGCGGCCTGACCTCAACATCGCAGTTTTGGAGAAGCGCCGCCGCCAGGCCGTTGCTAACGTGGACCGCACCTGAGGGAGGTCCCATGACGAATACCGTGAACACGGTCGGCCTGTATGTACGCGACCAGGATGAAGCACTCGAATTCTACGTCGGCACGCTCGGTTTCGAGGTGCACACCGACGTGCGCAATGGCAGCTACCGCTGGTTGACGGTACGCAGCCCCGGCCAGGACGGTTTCCAGCTTGGCCTGTTCGTTCCCGGCCCGCCGACCCATGACGCGGCGACGGCGCAGGCGCTGCAGCAGCTGGTGGCCAAGGGGGCGATGCCACCGCTGGTGCTGGCGGTGGACGACTGCCAGGCACGCTATGCGCAATGGCAGGCAAAGGGCGTGGAGTTCATCCAGGCACCGGTCGAGCGCTTCGGCGCCATCGACGCCGGATTCCGTGATCCGTCCGGGAACGGCTGGAAGATGATTGAAGCCCGCTCCGAAGCGAGGCGTCGTCAATGAGTCGCGGTGGTTGGGCGCGGCCGGTGCACCGCTGGACCTCGATCGTGTTCACCCTGGCGGTGATCGCCAACTTCGTGGCGCGCGCGATGGGCCAGGGTGAACCTGCGGCGTGGATCACCTACTCGCCGCTGCCCCCGTTGTTCCTGCAGCTGTTCACCGGCCTGTACCTGTTCGCGCTGCATTACGCAGCAAAGCACCGCAGCGCCTCGCTGGGCGCTGCGGGCTGAGCGTGGATCAGGCGACCGCGTCGACCGCGTAGCCGGCAAGCAGGGCCGGCAGGTCTTCCATGCGCTGGAAGATGACCTGGGCGCCGGCCGCGCGCAGCGCCTCCGGCGTGCTGTGGTGCGGGCCACCTTCGCTGAAGCCGAACACGGTGGCGCCGGCCGCCACGCCCGCGGTGGCGCCGGTCACGGTGTCTTCAATCACCGCGCAGCGCTTCGGGTCCACGCCCAGCGCGGCGGCGGCCGCCAGGTAGACATCCGGGTGCGGCTTGGTGTTCGGCATGTCCTGGCCGCTGTAGACGTGGTCGCCGAAGGCATCGAGGATGCCGACCTTGCCCAGCTGCAGCTGCACCTTGTGCAGGTCGGCGCCGGACGCGCAAGCAATACGCCCGCCGGTGGCCGCCGCGATCGCACGCACCGCCCCCGGCGCACCCTGGATCGCCTGCAGGTCACGCTCCAGCGCGATATTGCGCTGCAGGCGGAACTCCTCCAGCCATTCCTCGGTGAACGGCTTGCCGGTGCGTTCCTCGATCAGGCCGGCCAGATGGGCCACCGACTGGCCGAGGAAGACTTCACCCGCCTGTGCCGGGGTCAGCGGCCAGCCACGCTCGGTCAGCATTTCGGAGAGCACGCGGGCCACCAGCGGCTCGGAATCGACCAGCACGCCGTCACAGTCGAACAGCACGGCATCGAAGGGAAAACGGGACATCTACAGCTCCTGGGGCAGGCGGTTGGGCGCGGGTATCCGCCATTTTCCCATAGCGGCGAGGACGAGGCACCCGACGATCACAGGGTGCCTCGACGCGGTGGGCCGATCAGCTCAGGTCGCAGCCCGCCGGCTGCGGCCAGGTGGTGGCCGGCAGCATGTTCTTCAGCGAGGCCGGCGCGTTGATGGCCACGTAGCTGGCACCCAGCAGTTCTTCCAGGTCGGCGATGGTGACCAGGTAGTTGTCGAGGCTGCCGAGATTGGCTTCATTGGGAATGATCCAGCTGATCGCCTTGGCGGTGCCGGTGTTCGGGTCGCGGGTGATGATCGTCTTCCAGAAGAATTCCGGGGTCGGAATGCCGTGGCTAGTCAGGAAGTAGTCGTTGGAGGCATCGCCGTAGACCACGCCGCCGTAGACGTCCACCGGCGCGATGTCGCGGTAGCACTCGGCCACGTTCTCGGCCTTCACCCAGATGCCCTGGTTGAAGCTGGACACCTGCGGGACGATGTTGGTCATGTAGTTGGCGCGGCGGATGTAGGTCGCGTCGTAGTCCATGTGGTTGGAGGTCACCAGATGGCCGCGGTCATAACCGGACCTGATGCTGGCGTACGACGCGGTGCTGCTCTGGCCGAGGCAGCCGGCCGGCAGGTCCGGGTCCTTGTAGAAGCTGGACGGGCGCGCAGCCGAACCGGTATCGGCGGTGAGCGTGTATTCGTAACGGGTGGCGCTGTGGATGCTGCAGTCGTAGGTCAGCACGAAGCCGCCCTTGTTGAGGGTGACAACCTGGGCCTGGGCGGCGCCGGCGAAGGCGCTGAGGACGAACGCGAGGAAGAAGCTTGCAAGGCGCATTGCGGTGCTCCAGCAGAAGATTCAGGGCGCAGCCGTCCGCCACGACCAGGCCGGTGCGAGGTCGGGGAATCGGTTGCGGAGAGGGGTGCTGCGGACTGCGGTGAGACGTGACCGCGACGACAGGGCCACAGAGGCCGTGCGGTGTCGTAAGCGTCACAAGCGGTCGTCTTTCGGTCAATGACGAAACGACGGAGCTGTGACAGCGCGCAAGCACTGGAGATGTGTCAGATGGAGCCGGGCATGACTGAAACGCAGGCGTGCTAGGGCGTCGCGATGCCTGCCATCACGGTGTGTTGGGCACACAGCGCCCGTGCAGCAAGGCGGAAGTGAAGTGGCCTTATGAAGTCGATCCGTCCTTGGGGCCCATCGCTATCGGCATCGATCCGCGCGGCAAGTAATGCAGCAAACGTCATGCTGCGTCGCAAGGTGCCAGCCACCATTCGCACTGGTACGGTCCGAGCCGTTGCACCACCACCGACGGGGAGAGACGACGATGCGCAAGGTTCTGCTGCTGTTGATCCTGCTGGCCGGCCTGGCGCCCGGCGCCTGGGCCGCTACGGTCAAGACCACCCACCGGACCATTCCCAGCTGGGATGGAACGCCTCTCGGGGCCTTCGTCATCGAACCGCAGGATGCGGGCAGCGGCCGGTATCCGCTGCTGGTGATGCCCAGCAGCTGGGCCGTGCCCAGCGTCGAGTACGTGGGCGTGGCGCAGGCGCTGGCACGGCGTGGCTATGTGGTCATCAGCTACAGCTCGCGTGGCTTCTGGGAGTCCGGCGGCAGCATCGACATCGCCGGGCCGGCCACGGTCGAGGATGTCAGTGCGCTGATTGACTGGGCACTGGACAACACCCGCGCCGATCCGGCCCGCATCGGCGTGTCGGGCATCTCCTACGGCGCCGGTACCAGCCTGCTGGCGGCGGCACGGGATCCGCGCATCAAGGCGGTGGCCGCGCTCAGCGGCTGGGCCGATCTGCAGGCCTCGCTGTACAGCAACGACACCCCCAGCGCGCAGGGGATTGCCCTGCTGGTGGCGGCCGGATTGGCGACCGGGCGCCCCGGCACGGAGCTGGCCACCATCAACCGCAATGTGCTGGTCGGCAACTACCAGGGCGCAGTGGACTCGCTGCTGCCGGTGGCGACCCAGCGCAGTCCTGCGGCCAGCATCGACGAGATCAACGCCAACCAGCCGGCGGTGTTCCTGGCCAATGCGTTCAACGACAGCCTGTTCCCACCGGGCCAGCTGGTGGACTTCTTCAACCGGCTGAAGGGGCCCAAGCAGCTGCAGCTGCGCCACGGCGACCATGCGCTGAACGAAGCGTTCGGGGCACTGGGCATTCCCAACGAGGTCTACGACCAGGTGGGCGACTGGTTCGATCACTACCTGAAGGCGGTGGCCAATGGCATCGACCGCCAACCGGCAGTGCAGCTGAAGTCACAGAAGGGCAGCTGGAGCCGCTATCCGGACTGGAAGGCGACCAGCGACGGTGCCGTCAGCTACGGGCTGACCGCACCCTCGGGCCTGCTGCTGCCGACCGGCGGCCTGGCGGAGAAGGGCGGCACGACCGGCTGGAACTACCGCATCGGCAGCGGGCTGCTGACCGCGGCCAACTCCGGCGTGGCGATGGCCTCCGGCGCGCTGCAGATGATCAACCTGCCGCCGGGTGCCTACGTGCCGTTTGTCGGGCGTAGTGCTGCCGGGGTCTGGCAGGGGCCGGTGCAGTGGAGCGCGCGGCGCCTGGATGGTGCGCCGGAAGTGCGCCTGACCGTCACCCCCAGTCGTGCCAACACCACGCTGTATGCCTACCTGTACGCCGAGGATGTGCTGGGCAATGGCCAGCTGATCAGCCACAAGCCGTACACGCTGCGTGGCGCCACGCCAGGGCAACCGAAGACACTCGACCCGCGCCTGGAAGCGAGCAGCTGGAACCTGCCGGCCGGTAGCCGCCTGACCCTGGTGGTCGACACCGTGGACCTGCGCTACGCCGGCATCAGCCAGCTGGGGGGAACGGTGACCTTCAGCTCGCCGGCCGGCGCGCCCTCGATGCTGAAGGTGCCGTTGCATTGAGACTGGCCAGGGCAGGGATGGACCCATGACCATCGCGCGGCTGCTGCTTGCCGCGGTACTTGTTGCGCCGGGCGCGGCAGGCGCAGCGACGGATTGGCGGGGCACGCTGTTGACGGACCTGGAGGCTGCCGACGCGGCGATGCGCGGCAGTCATCCTGGCACGGTGGACCGGCAGAACCCGGGATTCGTCCTCCAGTTGCGGGATGCGCTGGCCCTTGCGCGGTCACGCGCGGACACGGTCGACAGCTTCGCCGGCTACTGGTGGGCCATGAAGGGTTACGCGGCCTCGTTCAATGATGGCCATGTCAGCCTCAACGCGCGTGCTGCTGCGCCGGAGCTGCCGACGCGGTGGCCGGGCTTCCTGACCGGCTTCGACGGCGACGTGCAGGTGGTCATGAGCGTGGACGATGGCCCGGGCCATCCGCCGTTGGGTGCACAACTGTTGTCCTGTGACGGCGTCGATGCGGCGACGCTTGCCGCGCGTCGGGTGGGCGACTTCAGCGGGCGCTGGAACCTGCAGGCCAGCCGCATCCAGGGCGGTGGCGAAGTACTGCTGGAGCAGGGCAATCCCTTCCTGCCCACGCCGCGCCGCTGCGAGTTCCGCGCCGATGGGCGTGAGACGGCGTATGCGCTGCAATGGACGCCGCTCGATCCCGCGCAGCGTACGCAGCGGCTGGCCGATACCCGTCGCAGTTTCCGGCCGGCCAACGGTTGGCACGCCCTGCCCGGGGGCGGCTACTGGATCACCACCAGCAGCTTCAATGCCGATCCGGCGGCGCAGAATTTCAAGGAACTGACAGCGTTGCTTGAGGCGCTTGGGCGGGTGCCCGAACCGCTGCAACAGGCGCCGCTGGTGGTGCTGGATGTTCGCGGCAACACGGGTGGCGCGTCGCAGTGGAGCATCGAACTGGCGCGATTGATATGGGGGCGTGCTGCCGTGGATGCGTTGCCGGACCACAGCTGGGTGGAATGGCGGACGTCGGATGCCAACATCGCGCAGCTGCGCGGCTTCCTGCAGAAGCTGGAACAGGCGCCCGATGCATCGCCGGAGCTGCTGCGCATGCTGGAAACCGTGACGCAGGGAATGGCACAGGCACGCGAGCGGGGGGAAGCCCTGTGGCGTGAGCCGCCGGAGCCCAAGGCGAGTGCGGCGCCGGCGTCCGCGCCCGTCGTACCCGTGCGCGCGGGCAGGGTGGTGATCGTGGCCGATGCCGCCTGTGGTTCCGCCTGCCTGGATGCGCTGGATCTGTGGAAGCGCCTGGGTGCGGTGCAGGTGGGTGTCGAGACCTCGGCCGACAGCCTGTACATGGATGTGAGGCCGGACATGCTGCCCAGCGGGCTGGCCCGGATCTCGGTACCGATGAAGGTGTTCCGTGGGCGGGTGCGCGGTTCGAACGAGCCTCACGCACCGGATCGCCGTTATGGTGGCGACATGCGGTATACGCCGGCGCTGGAAGCGTGGGTACTTTCGCTGCAACAGAACAGCGGGCCCGGTCCAGTGGGCCCACCATAGGAGACCACCGCTTGAACACTCCAAGCCCTGATCCTGCAACCACGCCCTCCCAGGGCAGGGCGCTGCGTCGCTGGATGCTGACACTCGCCGCGTTGTTCGGCGTGGCCCTGCTGATCTACCTGGGCAGCGCCATCCTGCCACTGGCCAGGCCCGGTGGGATATATGGCGGAATGGGGGTGATGATGATGCTGCCGATCCTGCTGGCGTGCGCGGCATTGGCGGCACTGCTGGGCAGCTCGGTGGTTGCGGCGATTGCATGGTGGGCCGGGGTGCGCCGGATCGGGTTCGTTCTGGTGATGCTGCTTGCTGCGTGCCTCAGCGCAGTCAGCTTCATTGCGGGCTTTGACTCGCCACTGGCGAGGTGATCAGCGCAGGTCCGGCGGATTCATTGATGCGTCGCGCACATGGGCATCGCCGGGCTCAGGCTGCAATCGCGCTTCGATGTCCGGCGGGAACATGGGAATCCTGCTGGTCCGCATCACCGCCCAGCGCATCATCGCGTGCAGGTGGTTGAACGGCAGCATGGTCAACCACATCACCGCAGGCATCTGCGCGTCAGCGGCGAAGATGCGTTCCTTGCAGAATGCAAGGCTCTCGCGCTTGCCGTCCACCGGCATGCAGTACTGCACCGCATCCAGCACCGCCGCCGGCCCTTCCTCCATGTAGCGCTGCAGGAATTCCCAGTGCGCATGCGCATTCTTGATGCGGGAGGTGGCGATGCAGAAGGCGAATGCTTCCCTGACCGTCGCGCCGTCCGCGTCCAGGATCAGGCCGCGGACATCCCAGTTGCGCCAGCCGAAGGTTCCGGTTCCGCGGCCCAAGGTGAAATAGATCTGGTCCAATCCCGCGCTGAGGATCGTCCCGTCCAACCGGAACACATGAACCTGGCGATGCTTGCGGTCGAACACGATGGGGTAGTAGGTCCAGCGGAACAGTTCGCGGCACGCTACCCACGCACTTGCTGCAGTGAACACCGCAAGCATCGCGATGCTGATGAACACGGCTGCCCAGAGGCCATTCTCGTTGGGCAGCTTCTCCACGACCAGCAGCCACAGCAGCATCGACATGCCGCCAACTCCGAACGCCACGCCTATCGCACCCAGCAGGGCGACAAAGCCTCGGGGGCCGTACCACCGATCCACTGAGACCAGGCAGTTCGAGTTCATCTTCACGACGCAGCGCTGGGCCAGCAGAGGCACGTCGAGACGCGTCTTCTGCCGCAGCCGATGCTCTCGATCGAACGCGGCGAGGGGACGGTTGCTCGGAAACCTCGAGGTGAAGCCGGTGAAGTCCATGGTCGCTCCTTGCTGCGTGGATTCTAACCAGTTCATCAGCGCGGCCGGAAAGCGAAGCGCAGTCCTCTTCCAGCGGCTTGCGTTGAAGGGCGTATCCCGGGAGACTCAGTGCGTTGGCGTTCCCGAATCGATAACAAGGATGCTGTCATGGCGCTTCAGCAGGAACTTCGCGACCTGATCAACCTGTCTCATGCGTTGGCCTGGAAGGGCGCGGGAGACTCGCCCAGCGCATCCAACATTCCCGACGAACCCGGGCTGGTTTCGGCGTTTCTCGATGAATCCATACAGAATCAGCTCGAAGCCAGCCTTCAGGGCGCGCTCGGCAGCAGCGCAAGCGTACAGGTCAACAGCATTTTTACCCACAAGACCCCATTGGTGACGCCTGAAGGCCGCAGTGCGGTGGAGATCGGCGATCTGCTGCTGGTGCGGCAGCACTTCGTTACGACAACCGACTCCGTCGAGGGGCGGGCGCTGCTCCTGCAGGCCAAGAGGAACAAGCATCCGGACAGCGGCGACATCTCGGAAGGCAAGCCGCAGATCCAGTATCTCCTGTACAAGGACTGGCCGCGTTTTCACGGTGACGGTCGCCTCGGCCACTGTCCGGACCCGACGCCGACGGGGGGCGTGGAGCAACCCTGGGACTTCAGTCTTTCCAATCCACTGGGCAGGTTTGGCCAGTATGTGGCCATCTTTGATGGCCAGGCCCACCCGCATCCGGCGGTATTACCGCTTGCTGCGCCCACGGCAGCTTTTGATGCATCACGTTATCCGCCTGATGGCGGGAAGGGGACGCCGAGGACAACATGGGCATGCGGACAGGTCCAGCCGACCCCACCGGTCACGAACATTGCCTGCAACGAGGACTTTGCCGAGGTACTGGAGCATTTCTTCCTTGGCACCGTGGGTGAACACTTCACGCCCGGCACGGTGAGTGGCGACGACCATTGGTCGCGCTTTGTAACCACCATGCTGGGGGCGGCCACGCAATCCAGCTACACATTCCTGTCCTCCCGTACGAACGTGCTGAAACCCATTTCGCGCGGTGCGAAGATAAGTACGCTTCTGGGTATCCAGCCCCTGCTCAAACTGGCGATCATGAAGGAGATTGATCGCCACTTTCGCAGTGCGGCGTTCACTGCATCGTTTGACTACGACCACGAGCCGCACTTCTTCCACCGGGCGATTGAGCGTTCGGCATTCGTCAATCATCTCGCCCAGATCCAGCAGAGGCTGCGCCGGGAGCTCGATATCGAGTATGGCGGGTGGTTGCCGCCGGACGATATGCCCGGGCCGGACAAGAGTGGGGGAGGTCATGTTCCGATCCTCTCGATCGCCAGCAGTGGACCGAAACCGCTTCTGCCTGAGCCAAGAGAGCCCCGCTTCCGGGGCGAATAGCATCGGTGCCAGTGCGCTGGCGGGGCACACTCTGGCCCCGCCCGGTCAGGGTCGCCCCGGATCATGCATCCCGCGCAGCTTTTTTTTGTTGATCTTGCCCACGCTGGTACGCTCGATGGACTGCACGAAGCTGACGCGTTCCGGAATCGCATAGCGCGAGATGTCGCCCGAGCGGCTGCGCGCGGCGACGAGGTCAATGATCTCCGCTTCCGTGACGTCGCTGCCGACCTTCCTGACCACCAGCGGCAGCGGCCGCTCGCCCCATTTGGTGTCTGCGATCCCGATCACGGCCACTTCGCTGACCGCGGGGTGCAGGGCGATGATGTCCTCCAGGGCAAGCGACGAGATCCACTCGCCGCCGGTCTTGATCACGTCCTTGATGCGGTCGGTCACGCGCAGGTAGCCGCCTCCGTCGATGTTGCCGATGTCCCCGGTATGCAGGTAGCCGCCCGCCCACAGCGCCTCGGACGCCGCCGGATCGTGCAGGTAGCCTTCGGTAAGCCAGGGGGCGCGTACCACCACCTCGCCGGTGGCGATGCCATCGTGGGCAACGTCGTTCATGTCCGGGTCGACGATGCGCAGCTCGACCAGCGGCACCGGTATGCCGGCCTTGGTGCGCAGCGAGAGAACCTCATCCGCGTCGGTCACGGCCTCGGCATCGATCTGGGCGATGGTCAGCAGCGGACAGGTCTCCGACATGCCATAGCCACCGAAGATGTCGATGCCGCGTGCCAGTGCCCGTTGCGCCAGTGCACGCGGCAGTGCGGCCCCACCGATGATCACCTTCCAGTGGGCCAGATCGGTGTCCGCCGCAGCGGGATGCTCCAGCAGCATGTGGAGGATGGTCGGTACGCAGTGCGAGAAGGTCACCTTCTCGCGCGCGATCAGTGCCAGCAGGTTGGCAGGCAGGTAGCGCCCCGGGTACACCTGCTTGATGCCCAGCAGTGTGGCCACGTAGGGCAGGCCCCAGGCATGCACATGGAACATTGGAGTAATCGGCATGTAGACATCACCGCGATGCAGGCGCCCCTGGGTGGCTGCGCTGCCCAGCGCGGCCATGCCGGTCAGCGAATGCAGGACCAGTTGCCGGTGGCTGAAATGGACGCCCTTGGGCAGGCCGGTGGTCCCGGTGGTGTAGAACATCGTGGCACGGGTGTTCTCATCGAAGTCCGGGAACTGCGTGACTGCAGAGGCGGCGCGCAGGCCAGCCTCGTATTCGGTCACGAAACCCTCCGGCAATGGGCCGACGGCATCCTCCAGCAGGATGCGCGTGCGCAGATCCGGCAGCTGCTCGTCGATGCCGCCCAGTATCGGCAGGAATTCGCGATGGGCGAGCAGCACCCGCGCGCCACTGTGGTTGAGCGTGTAGGCAATCTGTTCGGGGGCCAGGCGCACGTTCACCATCATCAGCACCGCGCCGATCATCGGCACGGCGAAGTAGGCCTCCAGGTAGCGGTTGCTGTCCCAGTCCATCACCGCCACGGTATCGCCGTGCCTGACCCCGAGCGAAGTCAACAGCCCGGCCAGCTGGCCGATGCGCGCCTGCAGCGTCCGGTAGTCGAAGCGGACCGAATCGCCATAGACAATCTCCTGGCTTGGGTTCACCGCCAGCGGCGTGTGCAGCAGCTGCTTGATCAGCAGCGGACAGGTGGAGGCGCCGGCAGCAGCGGGGAATGACATGGGGTGTCCTCGTGGACGACGTATCGGTGGCCGCCCTTCATACCGCCACACTAGCCGCCCGCCCACGCGGCGCCAGCGTACCTAGGTACGCCTCCCCGAGGCGGGGCGATTTGCTACTCTCGCCTGCACATGCCAACCCTGCTCATCGCCGACGATCACCCCCTGTTCCGCGCGGCGCTGCATCGTGCGGCCGAAGAGGCGGTGGCCGACCTGCAGATCAGTGAAGCCGATTCACTGGACGGCGTGCTTGACGTGCTCGAGCGCCAGCCGATCGACCTGATGCTGCTGGACCTGCACATGCCGGGCAACCACGGCCTGGCCGGACTGGCCACGCTGCGCGCCTTGCAGCCGGGGCTGGCGATCATCATCGTTTCGGCCAATGAAGAGCCGAAGGTGATCCGCCGTGCCATCGACCTCGGCGCCGCCGGCTACCTGCCCAAGAGTTCAGGCCTGAACGAGCTGCAGTGCGCGCTGCAGTCCGTGCTGGAAGGCGAACGTTGGATACCTTCACTGCTGCGCGAACCGGTGGCCCGGGTCGCAGCGTTCAGCAAGGACGCCGACCTGGCCGCGCGCCTGGCCAGCCTGTCGGCGCATCAGTACCGGGTACTGAGCCTGGTGGCCGAAGGCCTGCTCAACAAGCAGATTGCCGACCGGCTCGGGGTGCAGCTGCGCACCGTCAAGGCGCACATGACACGGATCATGGAACGGTTGGGGGTCCGCAATCGGGCGCAGGCGATCCGCGTTCTGCATGAAATGGGGCTGGCCGATCCCTCCCGGCAGATTGAAGACGCAGCAGAGCGCTGACCGCTCAGGGCGCTGCCGCTGCGGCAGAGGCCAGCAGGTGGTTGATCGCCCAGCGCAGCGCCAGTGGCCTGAAGGGCTTGCTCAGCAGTGACAGCCCAGCGCCGCGCACTGCATCACGGGTCTCGGCGCCGGTGTCCGCACTGAGGATCACCGTGGGTCGTGGCGCCTGCGCCGCGGCCAGCCGCGCGAACAGTGCCACACCGGTATCGTCGTCATCGAGGTGGTAGTCGAACAGCCACAGTGCCGCGTCGTGCGCCGACGCATCGATGCCCTCGGCGCCGCGCAGGGCGACGACATCGCAGCCCCAGGACAGCAGCAGCTGCTGCATGGCCGCCAGTGCGTCGGCATCGTTGTCGACCACCAGCACACGGGTGCCCCTGAGGGTGCTGCCGGCGTTGGCAGGCGGTTCGATCCGCGGTGCCGCCGGTGCCGCACTGCGCGCCACGCTGACCGAGAACATCGAACCGCGATTGACCACGCTGCGCAACTGCAACGGTGCGTGCAGCAGGGCCGCGATGCGTTGCGCGATGGTCAGCCCCAACCCCAGGCCCTGGCCATTGCTGCGGTCCACCCGATGGAATTCCTCGAACACCACCGCCTGCTGCTCGGCGGCGATGCCGGGCCCGGTGTCGTGCACACCGATGGACAGGCATTGGCCTTGGCGACGCACGCCCAGCAGGACGCCGCCGTGCCGGGTGTAGCGGATGGCATTGGCCAGGAAGTTCTGCAGCACGCGGCGCAGCAGCAGCGGATCGCTATGCACCCAGGCGTGGGTGCGCAGGTAGCGGAACTGCAGGCCGCGCGCCGCCGCCAGTACCGCAAATTCCTGCGCCAGCGGGTCCAGTACGGTTGAAAGTGCGAACGGGCGCGGATCGGCCACCAGACCGCCGGCTTCCAGCCGGGAGATGTCCAGCAGGCCGGACAGCAGGTCATCGGTGGAATCCAGCGCACCGCGGATCTGGTGCAGGAAACTGTCAAGGAACCCGGATTCGATGTGCTGCGACATGGCATCGGTCAGCAGCTGTGCGGCGTGCAGGGGTTGCATCAGATCGTGGCCGACGGCCGTCAGGAAGCGGGTTTTGGCCGCGTTCGCGCGCTCGGCGTCCTGTACCGCCTGCTGCAGCCGGGCGGTACGGTCCTGCACGCGGCGCTCCAGTGTTTCGTTGCTGCGCCTAAGTGCATCCTCGGCGCGACGGAACGCGGTGACATCGGTGAAGGTGGCTACGTAGCCGCCACCGGGCATCGGGTTGCCGCGGATCTCGACGATGGTGTTGTCCGGGAAGACCCGCTCGGAGAGATGCGGGGTGCCGCGCTGCATGTGCGCGACGCGACGCTGCAGGGCCTGCTGCGGAGAGTCAGCGGGGCCCTCGCCGATCTTCAGCTGCGCCAGTGCCCAGGCGGTGAGGTTGACCACCGGCTGCCCGACCTGCAGCAGTTCCGGCGGAAACCGGAACAGCGCGGCGTAACGGCTGTTCCAGGCCACCAGCTGCAGCTGCGCGTCAACCACGCTGATGCCCTGGCTCATGTTCTCCAGCGCCGCTTCCAGCAGGCGCTGGTTGAAGCGCAGCACCTGGGTCGCTTCGCCGACGGCACGGGTCACCGCGTCCAGCGGCGCGGCGCCCCCGTCGCGTGCGGCCTCGACCAGCAGGCGCGCCATACCGGCGCCGACCACGGCGGTCAGCTCACGTTCGACGGCAGTGACCCGGTCGTCATCCAGCAACTGCCCCGCATCTCCTGCCAGCAACTGGCGCGCACGCTCCTGGCCGAGGAAGCGGCTGGCGGTCTTCCGCAGCGTGGCCGCCGCCACCGCGTCGCGCCGACGTGGCAGCGAAGGGCGCACGGCCCGCGATACCAGGGCGACGGTGAGCAGGTTGACCGCCAGGCTTGCGCCCATGCTGATGGCGATGTGGCCGGGCTGCATCCGCAGCGAGACCACCGTCAGCCATCGCAGCCCCTCCGGGCTGGCGGCCGGTGCAGGGAGCACCATCGGCAGCAGTACCAGCCACAACCAGGCCAGTGAACCCAGCACGATGCCGGCGACGATGGCCGGCGAGGGCGTGCGTGGGCGGTACACCGCCAGCAGCACCGCCGGCGCCAGCTGCGAGAGCGCGGTGAAGGACATCAGGCCGAAATCGCTGAGCGCCTCGGTATCGCTCATCGCGCGGCTGTACAGCCACGACATCAGGAACACGGCGAGGATGCCGGCACGGCGGAACGCCAGCACGCGCGGACGCAGGTCGGCATGCGCCACGCCGCCCTCGAAGCCACTGATCAGGCGCGAACCGAAGCCGTGGTTGCCGAGCATGATCGACAGGGTCAGCCCGGACAGGATCATCATGCCGGTTGCCGCGCTCAGGCTTCCCAGGTAGGCCAGCAGCGCCAACAGGTGGTGGCCACCGGCCTGCGGCAAGGCCAGCACGTACAGGTCGGGCGTCACCGACGCCGGCAGCTGCGCGGCTCCGGACAGTGCCATCGGCACCGAGGGCAGGCCGATCAGCAGCAGGTAGACCGGAAACATCCAGCGTGCGGTTTTCAGGTCCGAGCTCTGGCGCAGTTCCACCACCCCGACATGGAACTGGTGGGGCAGGGTGAAGGCGGAGATCGCGCCCAACGCGACCATGGTGAGGTAGTCCGGGACGATGGCCGGTGGCGGCAGCTGCGCCATCCTGTCCAGCAGCGGTATGCCGGACCGGTGCACCGACAGTGCCGCATACAGGCCAATGGCCAGCAGCGCGGCCAGCTTCAACAGTGATTCCAGGCCCAGTGCAACCACGATGCCACGGTTCGGTTCGGTGGCCGACGCCTTGCGCGCGCCGAACAGCAGGGTGAAGGCCGCCATCGTCAACGCGAACCAGAACGACATGTCCAGGTGCGCGCCGGCCGGTGCGAAGCGATCGCCAAGCAATGCCCCCAGTCCCTGGCTGACGGCTTTCAGCTGCAGTGCGATGTAGGGAATGATGCCGAACAGTGCAACCAGGGTGATGGTGAAGCCGAGGCCGCGATCTGCGCGCAGCCGGGCCACCACCAGGTCGGCGATGGTGGCACTGTTGTGCTGCTTGGCCAGGCGCCCCAGCCGCATCAGGAAGGGCAGGCCGAAGGCGAAGATCAGCGCCATCCCGGCCAGGGTCGGTGGAATCGGAAAGCCCCATTGCAGGCCCTGCGAAGCGGCGCCGTAGTAGGTCCATGCGGTGCAGTGCACCGCCAGCGACAGCGCATAGATGGCCGGCCACGCGCGCGCCAGCCGGTGCCCCTGGCGCTCGCCCCAGAGGGCCACGCCAAACAGCAGTACGGTCCACGCAATACAGGCGAACAGGACGACAGTAGGCGTCAACATCGCTCCAGTGTAGGCAGGGAGCCGGGCAGGCGGGTGCTACGGGGCAAGCACGATCAATGACAGCTGCTCAGCAACCAGTGCCAGCTCGCCATCGTCAACGCGTTCGACGGCCTTGCGCTGGGTGAGCAGCCACTGACCCGGCTGGCGTGCATCCAGCGACACCAGCTGCGAGCGCACGCGTACGTCGGTGCCGCTGGGTACCGGCGCCAGGAAGCGGACCTTGTTCAGGCCGTAATTGAGGACATGGGCAATACCGGGAAATCCGGCCAGGGCCGCCACGTCGTCCTGCACGGTGAGCGAGAGCAGCAGGAAGCCGTGTGCAATGGTGCATCCACCGGGCAACTGCGCCTGTGCGCGCCGCGGATCGACGTGGATCCAGTTGTGGTCGCCGGTGGCGTCGGCGAAGGCGTCGATCGTTGCCTGCGTGATGCGCATGCCGGCGCCCACGCGTTCCTCCGCGGCCCACCGATGCAGGGCCTGCAGCGCACTGGGCAGCGCGTCCGCCACAGGGCCGCTGCTCACCGCACACGCTCCAGCAGGGCCAGGATCGCATCGCGTGCTTCCGGCTCGGACAACATCGGTGCATGGCCGACGTCGGGCACTTCGACCAGGCGGGCACGCTCCGATGTCGCCGCCATCTGCCGGGCAACATCGGCCGGCAGGATATCGGACAACGCACCGCGCACCACCAGCACCGGCACCCGCGCGGTCAGCCCGCGCACCGCGCGCCACAGCACGGGGCGCAGCAGCCACAACAGCCAGGGACGCGTCGTGCGGATCACCGCCGGGTCGTAGTCCAGTTCCAGCCGCCCATCGCTGCGCGGGCGGAAGGTGCGCACCGCCATCGCCCGCCAGTCTTCGGTGCTGAAGCGCGGAAACGCGGCCTTGCCGATCGACGCCACATAGGCCGTGGCCTGCTCCAGATCCATCGGCGGCACCGGCTTGCCGGCGTACTTGCCAATCCGCGCCAGCGCTTCGCGCGGCACTTTCGGGCCGGCGTCGTTCAGCACCGCTGCGGAAATCAGCTGCGGTGCGCGCGAGGCGAGGGTGATGGTCACCAGGACGCCCAGCGAGGTGCCGATGAACACCGCCTTGTCGATGTTCTGCGCGCGCAGCAGCGCCACCATGTCATCTGCGTAGGTGCGCGGGTTGTAGCTGGACGGATCATGCGCACGTTCTGATCCGGCGCGGCCACGCAGGTCAACCGCGATCACGCGCCAGCCCACGGCAGTGAGGATGCCGGCGAGCGCATCGAAATCGGCGCCATTGCGGGTCAGGCCGGGGATGCAGACCACCGTGCCGCGGGCCGCCTGCCCGGTATCCGGTGCATGGTCACGCGCGTGCAGGCGCAGGCCATCGTCGCTGTTCCAGTACAGATCTACGTAAGACTGCGTCATGCACGGGGCTTCCTGGAAATCGTATCGGATGCTCTAGAAATCGTAACGGACGCTGAGGCTATATTGGCGTGGCGGGCCGTAGAAGCCAATCAGCGTGCCGACCGCCGGGATGTTGTAGCCGGTGGTGCGGTACTCCTTGTCGGTCAGGTTGGTGCCCTGCAGCGAGAAGGTCCAGGCATCATCCAGACGCCAGATCACGCCGGCATTGACCAGCCCGTAGCCGTCCTGGCGGATCACCGGGCTCAGGTCGGTGGTCGGCCACACTTCGCTCTGGTAGCTGTAGCTCACCCGTGCCGACAGGTTGCTGCCGTTGGCCAGCTCGGTGCGGTATTCCACGTTCAACGCACCGGAGAATTCCGGCGCATTGGTGAACTTCATCTGCCGGGCCACGTTGACGCCACGGTCCAGGTACTCGTCGTACTTGGTGTCCAGCCAGGCCAGGTTGCCGGAGATCAGCCAGTGCTGGGTGGGCAGGTACTGGTATTCGACCTCGAGGCCCTTGACGGTGCCGGCGCCGGCATTTGTGAAGTCGCCGAAGAAGGAATCATCGATGCCATCGCCATTGGTATCCAGGCCGGTGAACACCGACAGCTGGATGTCCTTGTACTTGTTGTAGAAGGCCGACAGGTTCAGGAACAGGCGCTGGTCGAGGAAGGCCATCTTGCTGCCGACCTCGTAGCTGTCCACGGTCTCGTCGTCGAACGGCTCGGCCGAGCGGGGCACCGCCACCGCGTTGGCGCGGATGTTGTAGCCACCGGACTTGAAGCCGCGCGTGGCCAGGCCGTAGACCATGATGTCCGGGGTGATCTGGTAGTCCAGCGAGACCTTGGGCGAGACGTTCGTGAAGTTGGTCTTCTTGTCGAAATCCGCGGTGACCGCCACCGGCCGGCTGAAGCCCGGGTCGGCATAGAGCCGGTTGAGCACGATCGCGCGCTTGTCCTCGTCGGTGTAGCGGGCGCCCACATCCAGCTTGAGCCTGCTGGTCAGGTCGAAGGTCCAGTCCGCATACAGCGCAATGCTGTCGGTCAGCACCTTGCCCTGGTTGTCGGCGAACTGCGCGCTGAAGTAGTTGTTCTGGATCTGGCCACCGGCCTCGCCGCTGAACTGGTACAGGCCGACCACGCCGCGCACGCGGCCGCCCGCATCGTAGTTCAGCTGCACTTCGTTGCTGACCTGGTTGTCGTTGTAGGTGCCGCTGACGTCGGCCAGCTTGACCGGCGTGGTGTCGAAGTCGATGTTGGCCTCGCTGTCCGATTCGCGCTTGGCCACCACGTACTTCACTGCGATGTCCTCGTTCGGCCGCCAGTTCACCGTGGCCGAAGCGCCCTTGGTCTCCACGTTGTTGAGGTTGCGCATTCCCGATCGGATGTCGTAGCGGCTGTCCATCGGCGGGTAGGGGCGCAGGAACGGGTTCGGCGCCAGCATCTTCGAGCCACGCATGCCGGACTGGTCGTCAATCCAGTCCAGTGCGAACTGCACATCGAAGTCGTCGCCCGCATAGGCGCCAAGATTCAGGCGTGCCGCGTTGACCTGCTTGTCGCTGACCGGTTGGCCATTGATGGTGTTTTCGCCAAAGCCATCGTGATTCATGCTGGCCACCGCCACGCGCGCGCGCAGGCCGCTGTCGGCGCCGCCGATCGGGCCGCCGATGGCCGCCTTGGCATCGAGCTGGCTGTAGTTGCCCACGGTGATCTGGGCGAAGCCCTCGGTCTGGGTGGGCAGGCCGCGCGAGATGTACTTGATCGCGCCGCCGATGGTGTTCTTGCCGTACAGCGTGCCCTGCGGGCCGCGCAGCACCTCGATGCGCGAGACATCGAATACGTCCAGCAGGGCGCCCTGCGGGCGCGCGATGTAGACGTCATCCAGATAGATGCCCACGCCCGGGTCGGCGCCCCAGGTCGGGTCGGACTGGCCGATGCCGCGGATATAGGCGGTGACCGTGCTGCTGGCGCCGCGCGCGGCGTAGATGGTGAGGTTGGGCACCTGCGCATCCAGGTCGCTGATGTCCTGGACATTCATCCTGTCCAGCGCTTCGGAAGTAAAGGCGGTGACCGCCACCGGCACTTCCTGCAGGGTTTCCTCGCGCTTGCGGGCGGTGACCTTGATGCTGTCCAGGTTGGTCGGCGAGGCGGACCGGCCGGCCGGCGGCGCTTCCTGTGCCAGTACCGGCCCTGCGGCCAGCCATGCGCCGATCATGAGACTCAAACCGTTCCGCTTCATCCACTCCTCCCCCAGGCATGTCCGTATTGATGGCCCCTTGCCATCCCTGCAGCCAAGGCTAGCGGTGTCATCCGCCGCCAGCGAGTGGACCTAGGTCCAGTCGGCAGTGGCCATGGGATGCGGATACTGGGGGCGCCCCCAGCCGGGAACGCTCCCCGGTACGCCTTCATCCACGACCCACGCAGGAGGATCTGGTCATGAACTCCACAATCGATTCGATCAAGCGGGTGCTGCTGATGCTGTGCCTCTGCCTGGCAGCGGGCAGCGCTTCCGCTGCAGGCCCGGCCGGACATTGGGACATCGGCCTGTACGGCAATCTGTTCGGCGCCCGCGAGTACCAGGTCTGGGTACCTGCCGGCTACGACGACGCCCAGCCGCTTCCGCTGCTGCTGGTGCTGCACGGCTGCGTGACCGGGCCGAACCTGATGGGCGAGGCCTCGGGCTTCAACGATGTGGCCGATACCGAGGGCTTCATCGTGGTGTACCCACGACAGAACGTCACCGCCAACCCGGCGCGTTGCTGGAACTGGCAGCTGCCGATCAACCAGGCGCGCGACAGCGGCGAAGCGGCGATCCTGGCCGGCATCGTGGACAAGGTGAAGGCGGGCTACAGCGTTGATCCGCACCGCGTCTACGTCACCGGCATTTCAGCCGGCGGTGCGATGACCTCGATCATGCTGGCCTGCTACTCGGACGTGTTTGCCGCCGGTGCCATCCATTCCGGTGGCATGTTCAAGGGCGCGACCACGATTTCCGGCAGCGCCTATGCACTGCTGGCAGGCAGCATCTACTCGCCCGACAGCAACGGCAGGCTGGCCTGGCAGTGCTCCGGATCGCCGTCGCCGCGACCGCTGCCGGTGCTGGTGTTCCATGGCAGCGCCGATCTCACCGTCAACCCGGTGAACGGCCAGCAGGCCGTGCGCCAGTTCCTGCAGACCAACGATCTGGCCGATGACGGCCAGGACAATGACTCGGTGAAGTATGTGCCGACCAGCACCCATCACGGCCAGGTACCGGGTGGCCGCGCCTATACGGTGGATACCTATGCCTACGGCGGCCGCACGCTGGTCCAGCATTATGTGGTGCAGGGCATGGGCCATGCGTGGAGCGGCAGCCAGTCGGGCCTGCCGTTCACCGACCCCAAGGGGCCGGATGCCACGCTGATCACCTGGTTGTTCCTGAAGGACTACCAGCGCTGAGACTGGTCTTCAGCGCCGGGCCCGCGCAGTCGGGTGCTCCGCTCCGCCAGGAAGCGCTTGGGCGGGGCACCCACGGTCTTGCGGAACATGGTCACGAATGCGCCGGCGCTGTCGTAGCCCAGCTCATCCGCAACGGCCTGGACGGTCTTGCCGCCGGCCAGCATCGGCAACGCGACCACCACGTGCATCTGCCGGCGCCAGCGCCTGACGCTCAGGCCGGTTTCACCGGAGAACAGCCGGGACATGTTGCGCTCGCTCATGCCGATCCGGCCGGCCCAGACGTCCAGCGTTGCCCGCTCGGCGGGCGCGGCCAACATCGCACTGGCCAACCGGCGCAGCCTCGGCTCGGATGGCATCGGCAGGTGGATCCACTCCGGTGGCGCGGCAATGAGTTCGTCCAGGAGCACCGCCATCAGCCGCGCCTGTGCGCTGCCGTGCTCGTACTGTTGGGGGTGATCTGCCACGCGTTCGAGCAGAGCGTGCATGAACGGAGTGATCGCCATCGTGCAGCACTGCGTAGGCAAACCCGTTACCGCTCCGGGTTCAACGAACACGACGAATCCATGCGGTTTTCCGCTGCTGCTGGCCCGATGGGTCAGCCCGCCCGGAATCCACACCGCACCCTGCGGTGGAACCACCCAGAGGCCGGCGTGGGTCTCCAGCGTGATCAACCCACGCGTAGCGACCATGACCTGTGCCTTCCGGTGTTCATGGAAAGGCATTTCCCAGGCATCGGGAATGGGTTCCAGTCCAAGCACCATCACCGGCAGGTCGATCCGATCGGGGTAGTCCGGACCGACCTCGTCCTGCCCTGCAAGCGATATCATCACTTCGTTACCCGCCCGGTGCGCGTCGGGCCGGCCCTGTAGTGGCGTTCAGGCCTCGTCACGTGCCTGCTCCGGTTCGCGCCTGTGCCAGACGCAGATGAAGCCCATCAGGACGTGGACGATCGGCGGGTCAGCACGTGGAGTGGCGACGGCCGCGGTGGTGTCGCTCATGAGGGCATCCTCTGTGGTGGAGGATGACAAGCGTATTCGGCGGCCGGAACGGGGTCATTCGACAGTTCCGCCAGGTGATTCATCAATCCGGCCAAAGCCGTGCAGGCGCCCGGCGGGTGCATGCGTGCGCGCCAATCCGCTATGTTGTGCGCTCTTTCCGCACCCCTGAAGCGCCAACGCATGGAAGCTCCCTTGAAGACGATGCGGTACAGGCCCCGGCTGCCGGTCTTGCTGATGTCCAGCGCGCTCCTGCTGGCCGGGTGCGGAGGGCAGAAGCCCTCGGCGGATCTTCAAGCAGATATCGATGAAGTGGCGCAGACCCTGGTCGAGCAGCCCTTGCTGCACTCGGCCTCCATCGCGGTGGTACACCGGGGCAGGAGTTTCATCGGTCATCGCGGCCAGATGGTGGCCGGCAGCCCAGGCGCACCGACCGATGCAACGATCTACGAGATCGGCTCGCTGAGCAAGACGCTGGCAGGCACGCTGATGGCCGATGCGGTGCTGGACGGCCGGCTCAGCCTGGATGACGACGTCCGCACGTTCCTGCAGGGCAACTACCCGAACCTGCAATACCAGGGGGAGCCCATCCGGGTCCGCCACCTGCTGTCGCACACCAGTGGGCTGCCGAACATGCTGCCCGAGCGCGCAAACACGGTGCTGGAAGACTTCACCGATCACCGCACGCCCGCCGAGCTCAATGCGCTGTACGCGCACTACGGAAAGCCGGATTTCCTCAGGGATCTGCACGCCGTACGGATCCCGCGCGCGCCCGGCAAGGAGTACGCATACTCCAGCGCCGGGACCGAACTGACCGCGCACATCCTGGAGGTGATCCACCAGCGTGACTACCAGTCACTGCTGCGTGGCTTCTTCAGCGACGCCGCCGCGATGACCGGCCTCAGGATCAGGCTGGACGATGCCGATGCTTCGCGGCTGGCGGTCGGCTACCACAGTGACAATCCGGTACCGACCACGCCGATGCCGCCGTTGCCGTGGGGTGCCTCGGGCGGTGTGAAGGCTACTGTCCCCGAGATGGTGAAGTACCTTCAGTTCCAGCTGGCCAATGGGCCGGTGGTAAAGGAATCACATCGCGCTTTGGCCCGGTTCGACGATGAGTTCAGCGTCGGCTACTTCTGGAACATCGTCGCTGGCGATCGCCAGAAGGGCGTCTACTACGCCCACCATGGCGGCGTCCCCCGATCGCAGTGCTACATCTACATCATGCCGAAGCATGACCTGGGTATCTTCGTCATCACCAACCAGAGCGGCGACCAGACCGCGCGTGCCATGGAAGCGGCGATCGATACGCTTGTCGGAAAAGTGGTCGCACGCGAAGCGTTACCGCCTCGGGCAGGGTGAGGCAGCGCACGGCTACAGCAGCAGCAGGGCACCGATCAGTGCCGGTGGCATCACCAGCGCGCCGACGCGCAGGAAGTCGAGTGCGCTGACATGCTCGCCTTCGCGGCGCAGCGCTACCAGCCACAGCATCGTGGCCAACGAGCCGGTCACCGACAGGTTGGGGCCCAGGTCCACGCCCACCAGCAGCGCGGCCCGGGTCTGTGCCGGCAGATCGGCCATCTGGCCCAGCGACCCGGCTGCCAGCCCCACCGGCAGATTGTTGGCCACGTTGCTCAGCAGCGCGGCGGCGCCCCCGGCCAGCCAGCTGGCCTGCCCGGGCGATGCCTGTGCCAGGGCCTGCAATGCGCGGGCCGTGCTCTGGATGGCACCGGTCTGTGCCACGGCTTCCACCAGCACGAACAGGCCAGCCACCAGCGGCAGCACGCCCCACGAAACGTGGCGCAGCATCGGCAGCGGGCTGCGGCGCTGCCGGATCGCCACCACGGCGACGCTGAGCCCGCCGGCACAGAACGTGGCCAGGCCCAGCGGGCCGTTCAGCGCCGAGGTCACCAGCAGCACGCTGCCGGTGAACAGGACGCCCATCGCGCTGAGCCGGCCGCCGTTGGTCAATGGCCGATGCTCTGGTGCCGCCACCAGCGGCTGGGCGATCTCGCGCCGATGGACCCAGCGCAGCACCAGGTAGGTGGCGCCGATCGCGGCCAGCGAGGGCAGTGCGAACTGCGCCAGCCACTGCAGCAGCGGTGGCATGTGCTGGCCGTACACCACCAGATTGGCCGGATTGGAAATGGGCAGCACGAAGCTGGCCGCATTGGCGATGAACGCGCAGACGAACAGGTAGGGCAGGGGGTTGGCACGCGCCGCCCGGCAGGCGGCGTAGACCGCGGGCGTCAGCACCACGGCCGTGGCATCGTTGGACAGAAACACCGTCACCAGCGTGCCGACCAGGAACACCAGATCGAACAGGCGCCGCCCCGAGCCGCCGGCATGACGAACGGCATAGAGCGCCAGCCAGTCGAACAGGCCTTCGCGACGGGCAAGCTCGGCCAGCACCATCATCCCGACCAGGAACAGATAGACATCACGGCCCTCGGCCACCGCACCCCAGGTCATGTCCAGCGATACCGCACCCAGCAGCGGCAGCAATGCGGCAGCCCCCAGCGCCCACACGTATTCCGGAATGCGGAACGGACGGAACAGCAGGCCGACCGTGGCCACGGCCACAGCCGCCCAGATCAACAAAGGTGAGTAGGAAGCGGGCATCGGGCGGGGGATCTCGGCTGCGCCGGCACGCTACCAACAGCAGCACGCCCGCTGCACACACAGCAGTTCGGAGGGAGGCGGCATCATACCCTGCGAACGGTGTTGCAGCGGGCAACCACGCCCGGGCCGGGGTCAGGCCGAGAGTTCCTCGCGCACGATCCTCGCTCCTTCGCTGAGCGCGCGCAGCTTGCCTCGCGCGACATCACGGGCCAGCGGTGCCATGCCACAGTTGGTGCTCGGGTACAGCTTGTCGGCATCGACGAACTGCAGTGCCCTGCGCAGGGTGTTGGCCACTTCCTCGGCGGTTTCCACCGTGCTGGAGGCCACATCGATGGCGCCGACCATCACCTTCTTGCCGCGCACCAGTTCGATCAGGTCGATCGGCACGTGCGAGTTGTGGCATTCCAGCGAGATGATGTCCAGGCTGGACGTCTGCAGCTTCGGGAACGATTCCTCGTACTGGCGCCACTCCGAGCCCAGCGTCTGCTTCCAGTCGGTGTTGGCCTTGATGCCGTAGCCGTAGCAGATGTGCACGGCGGTTTCGCACTTCAGTCCTTCAACCGCCCGTTCCAGCGCGGCCACGCCCCAGTCGTTCACTTCGTCGAAGAACACATTGAAGGCCGGCTCGTCGAACTGGATGATGTCCACGCCGGCAGCCTCCAGCTCCCTCGCTTCCTCATTGAGGAGCTTCGCGAACTCCCACGCCAGCTTCTCGCGGCTCTTGTAGTGCGCGTCGTACAGCGTGTCGATCATGGTCATCGGGCCGGGCAGGGCCCACTTGATCGGCTGCGAGGTCTGCCGCCGCAGGAACTTCGCATCCTCCACGAACACCGGCTTCGGGCGGCTGACCGCGCCGACCACGGTGGGCACGCTGGCATCGTAGCGGTTGCGGATGCGCACGGTCTCGCGCTTCTCGAAATCGACGCCGCTGAGGTGCTCGATGAACGTGGTCACGAAGTGCTGCCGGGTCTGCTCACCGTCGCTGACGATATCGATGCCGGCATGCTGCTGTTCCTGCAGGGACAGGCGCAGCGCGTCCTGCTTGCCTTCGGTCAGGGCGTCGTCCTGCAGCTTCCAGGGCGACCAGAGCTTCTCGGGCTCTGCCAGCCAGGAGGGCTTGGGCAGGCTGCCGGCGGTGGAGGTGGGGAGCAGTTTCTTCGTCGACATTGCGTGTTGTTTCCTGGGGGCGAGTGGAAATCGATGGATCAGCGGGCAGCCCACTGCTCAAGCACGGCGCGGTACGGCTTGATGAAGTGCTCTTCGGTGAACCGGCCCTGCTTGACCGCCAGCTGGCTGCGCTCTTCGCGGTCGTAGACGATGCGGGTGGAGGAATAGTCCTGGTGCTTCAGGCTGGGCTGGTAGACCTTGCCGGCCACCGAGTTGGCGTTGTAGATCTCCGGGCGGTAGATCTTCTGGAACGCTTCCATGGTGCTGATGGTGCCGATCAGCTCCAGGTTCGAGTAGTCGCCCAGCAGGTCGCCGCGGAAGTAGAACGCCAGCGGCGCGACGCTGCCCGGCGGCATGAAGTAGCGCACCTGCAGCCCCATCTTGTCGAAGTACTGGTCGGTGGGGGAGAACTCGCCCTGCCGGTACTCCACGCCCAGGATCGGGTGGTGGTTCTCGGTGCGGTGATAGGTCTTGCTGCTGGACACGCTGATGCAGATCACCGGCGCCTTGCTGAAGTTGGCACGGTAGGCGTCCGACGCCAGGAAGTGCCTGAACAGCTTGCCGTGCAGGTCGCCGAAGCCGTCCGGAATGCCGAAGGTGGCCTTGCCCTCGTTGCTGGCCGGCAGCACCACGCTGAAGTCGTAATCGCGCACGTAGGACGAGAAGTTGTTGCCGACGATGCCTTCGATGCGCGTGCCGGTCTGCGCGTCAACGATGGTCGGCCGCAGCACTTCGATCAGCGGGAACGGATCACTGCCATCGCCGCCGTCGATGTGCATCTCCACCGAGATGATGTCCAATTCGACCGCGTAACGGTCGGCATTGGGGTTGTCCCAGTGGGCCAGGTCGTTGAAGCGGTTGTTGATCATGCTGATCGTGTTGCGAAGGTTCTCCTGCCGCGACGCGCCACGGGCCAGGTTGGCGAAATTGGTGGTGATGCGCGTGCCGTCAGCGGGCTGGTAGTCTTCGTTGAAGGGGATGCGCGTGATGCTGAAGGTAAAGCTGTCGGTCGTCATGGGTGGCGTTCCGGGTTGCGGGGTCACATCCGAATGCAGGATTGCGGCATTCGGCATTCAAAGGGCTGCTGCGATCTCGGCGGTGGCCGGTGCGGCGCGGTGGGACAGGGCAAGCAGGGGCATCGCCCGCTGCACCGCCAGCCGCGCCCGCTGGATCAGCGCATCGTTGTGCACGCGGCCGTCGGCGAAATCGCGGTCGGTGGCATAGACACCCAGTGGCAGCGTGCGGGCCTGGAAGAAGCTGAAGAGCGGCCGCAGCTGGTGGTCGATCACCAGCGCGTGGCGTTCGCTGCCGCCAGTGGCGGCCAGCAGGATGGGGGTATCGACCAGCGCGTCCTGGTGGATGAAGTCGAAAAAGTGCTTGAACAGCCCCGTGTAGGAGCCGCGGTAGACCGGCGTGGCCACCACCAGCACGTCGGCCTGCTCGACCGCGGCCAGCTGCCGCTCCACCGCCTCGGGCAGCTGCGATCGCCACAGCGCGCCAGCCAGCTGCGGCGCCAGCTCGCCCAGCTCGATCAGGTGCGGTTCGCAGGCAACGTCTTCGCCGATCAGGTCCAGCAGGTGCTCGGCCAGGGTTGCAGCCCGCGAGGGGCGCTGCAGTCCGCCGGAGACGGCGACGATACGGAGGGGGCGGGTCATCGGTTTGCTTTCAGCTGGGGAGGGGCTGCTTCGGGCGGTCTGCGCGGACGCAGTCCTGCGGGCCGGCGGGGTGACCGGGCGTACAGGCAACCGAAGGCATGAGCCGATGCTAGCCATGCCCTTCCATGACGTAAAATGGTATTACTTCACCAATCCATGAGCGGGATTCATCATCATGCTGGAGCGTATCCACCTCAGCATCGTGCAGCAGGTCGAGCAGCAGGGCTCGTTGACCGCCGCTGCCGGCGTCCTCAACCTGACCCAGTCGGCGCTCAGCCACAGCATGAAGAAGCTGGAGCAGCAGCTCGGTACCGATGTCTGGTTGCGCGAAGGCCGCAGCCTGCGCCTGACCCAGGCCGGGCAGTACCTGCTGGCAGTGGCCAATCGCGTGCTGCCGCAGCTGGACCTGGCCGAGGAGCGATTGGGCCAGTTCGCGCAGGGCGAGCGCGGCGCGCTGCGCATCGGCATGGAATGCCACCCCTGCTACCAGTGGCTGCTGAAGATCGTCTCGCCCTACCTGGCCGCGTGGCCGGACGTGGACGTGGACGTCAAGCAGAAGTTCCAGTTCGGCGGCATCGGCGCGCTGTTCGGCTACGAGATCGACCTGCTGGTCACGCCCGATCCGCTGCTCAAGCCCGGCCTGAAGTTCGTGCCCGTGTTCGACTACGAGCAGGTGCTGGTGGTGGCCAGCAGCCATGCCCTGGCCAGGGTCGACCACGTAAAGCCGCGCCAGCTCGGCCAGGAGGTGCTGATCAGCTACCCGGTGCCGTTCGAGCGGCTGGACATCTACAACCAGTTCCTGCTGCCGGCCGGCATCACGCCACGTCGCCACAAGACCATTGAAACCACCGACATCATGATGCAGATGGTGGCCAGCGGGCGCGGCGTCGCCGCCATGCCGCGCTGGCTGGTGGAAGAGTACGCCGCGCGCATGGACGTGGTGCCGGTGCGCCTGGGTGCGAAGGGCATACCCAAGCAGATCTACCTGGGGGCACGCGAGGCGGACACCACCATCGACTACCTGCAGGCCTTCGTCGAACTGGCCCGCAACAGCACGCCCATCGCCAGCAACGTGCGCGGGGGCGGGTGATGTCCGCACGTGCGCCTGCCCAGGCAGCGGCTTTCATCAACAGGTATTCGCTGGAGGTCAGCGCGAAGGCCCTGCCTGCGTTGCGCGCCGAAGCAGATCGCATCGCGCCGGGCACGATCATCTCCATTCCCTACCTGGCCAGCGAAGACGACAACACGCGACTGGCGGCGGCACGCGCCGTGCGTGAGCTGGGTTTAGAGCCGATGCCACATCTGTCGGCGCGCCGCATCGAGTCGCGGGCTGCGCTTGAGCGTTTCATGCAGCGTGCCGCCAGTGAGGCCGGGGTGGAGCGATGCCTGTTGATCGCCGGCGATCTGGCAGCGCCTGCCGGGCCGTTCGCCGACAGTGCCGCGATCATCGACACCGGCATTCTCGAAGGCTCCGGCATCAAGGTGGTCGCCATCGGCGGGCACCCGGAAGGCCATCCGGTGATGGGCAGTGGCGAGCGCTGGCAGGTGCTTGAACGCAAGTGCCAGGCCATCGAGGCACGGCGCATGGCGCCGCTGATCATCACCCAGTTCGCCTTTGATGCCGACATCGTTCTGGCCTGGCTGGATGACCTGCGCTCCCGCGACATCCGCGTTCCGGTGCTGGTCGGCGTGCCTGGGCCGGCCAGCATCACGCGGCTGGCGCGCTACGCCGCGATGTGTGGCGTGGGAGCCAGTGCCTCGATGCTGGCGCGCTACGGCATCTCGATCGGCCGGTTGTTGGGAACGGCCGGGCCGGAAGTGTTTGTCGACCGTCTCGTGCGGGGGCTGACCGACGCCCATGGCGCGGTCAGTCCGCACTTCTTCCCGTTTGGTGGCATCGCAGCATCGCTGGCGTGGATCGAGCGCTACCGGCGGCACGCACTGGCGTCCAGCCCTTCATAGGCCATCAGTCATGGTGGCCGGGCCGCGTTCGCGGCAGCCCGACACCGCTACACTGCGGCATCGACTCGCGAGGTAGGTAGATGCCCAGCGCCATCCTGCAGTTCTCCATGGAGTGGAAGCGGTCAGTGCTGAGGGTGGTTTCCGCAGCGGCGGGTTCGCTGGTGTTGCTGGCCGGCATCGCCGGGCAGGCGAGGGCGGCCGCTGGCCCGGCCGAGATCGCGCAGCTGGTGGACAGTTATGCAGCGAATCGTGATTTCAACGGCGTCGTGCTTGTCGCCCAGCACGGGCGCATCCTGTATCGGGGCGCCCATGGACTGGCCAACCGCGAATGGCAGGTGCCGAACGTCGAGGATGGTGTTTTCCGCATCGGCTCGCTGAGCAAGCCGATCACCGCCATCCTGGTGATGCAGCTGGTGCAGGAAAACACATTGCGGCTGGACGGCACGCTGGGCGAGTACCTGCCCGCGCTCTATGCCGGCACGCCTGCGGCTGCGGTCACGGTGGCGCAGCTGTTGAATCACACGTCCGGCATTGCCGACCTGCCACGCAGTTACGAAGACCCGTGGTGGCAGACGCAGGCCCGGCTCTCGCTGGCGCCCGATGACTTCGCCAAAGCGTGGATTCCCGGCACACTGCAGAGCGCGCCGGGGGCCGAGTGGCGCTACAACAACAATGGCTACTTCCTGCTCGGCCTGATCATCGAGAAGGCAACGGGCGCCAGCTACGAGGCCAACCTGCAGCGCCGGATCCTGGACAAGGCCGGCATGACCAACAGCGGGCTGTACCGCGCCAGCGCACTCATTCCGCGCCTGGCGACCGGCTACCAGACCCGGCCGGACTTCAGCCTGGCCCGCCCGATGCCCATCGATCCGAGCGTCTCGTTCTCGGCCGCCGGCCTGTACTCCACCGTTGACGATCTGCTGCGGCTGGACCAGGCCCTGCAGGATGACTCGCTGCTGAGCGCGCCTTCGCGGCAGGCCATGTGGACCAACCATCGCTCGGGCTATGGCTACGGCTGGGAAGTGGAGAACTGGCCCTTGCCTGCAGGTGGCAGCTACCCGGTGGAATCGCATACAGGCAGCGTTCCGGGCTACCAGACCTACTGGCTCCGCGCCGGGCAGGACCAGTCGGTGGTGATCGTGCTGGACAACTATTGGCAGGGCGAAACCGCAGCGAGCCTCGGCAAGCAACTGATGGGCGTACTGCACGGCATGCCGGTTACCCTGGCCCGGAAGAATCTGGGCACCCTGCTGGTGCCGGCCGCACTGTCAGCGGGTGTGCCGGGCATGACCCGCGCCTATGAGGCACTGGGGCCTGCGGCCAGCCAGTACGACACCTCCGAGCAGGCGCTGAACTCGCTGGGCTATCGCCTGCTGAGGATGAAGCGCGTGCCCGAGTCAGTGGCCGTGTTCCAGTGGAATGCCCGCGCGCACCCGCAATCGGCGAATGTGCATGACAGCCTGGGCGAAGCCTACCGGGCCAATGGCCAGCGCAAGCAGGCGATCAACAGCTACCGCACGGCGGCTGCGCTGGCGCCCAATGATGCGCGCCTGCGCGCCGTATTGAAGGAGCTGGAACAGGAGTAGGGCCTGGCCCTTCAGCCCGGCAGGTCGCACTTCATCCGGCCGTCCACATAGTAGGGTTTTGGCACGTTGGGGTTCTCGCTGGTCTTCTCGAACACCACTTCGAACGAGGCGGCATCGGGCGAGCCCTTGCGGTCGGTACACGCGTCCTGCAGCTTTTTCTTCACCGCCGTGATGCCGGCCTCGCGGTTGGCACCGTCGGCGCTGTTGGTCAGGTTCACGGTCTCGGCCGAGGCCAGCGGGCTCAGGGCGAGCAGGCCGCCGGTCAGCAGCAGGGTGTGCAGCTTGGTCATGGGTCGCGTCTCGTGGGTTTGCATGAAGCTCCAGCATAGGGCCGGGCCGTTAACGGCATGTGGCCGGAGCCTCTTCGAAGGCGGTTTTCACTGCGTTCGTCGTTGAACGTGGAGGTCCGGTCGCAGGCACTGACTTTGCGGGAAGTGTTCGGCTAGGCTGCTGCGACTGAACGCAACGACAAAGGTCCACATGATTCGCTGGCTGCTCCTCGCGTTCGCCGCCCTGCCATCCGTTGCCGGGGCCGTCGTGATCCGGCACGATGTGGACGATGCCCGATACCGGATCGATGGATCCGAATTTCCAGCCCTGGCCGACATGCCGGGCGAGGGGCAGGGCGTTCTGATCGCGCCGCGATGGGTGCTGACTGCAGCGCATGCCGCACCGATGGAAGGAATGGGGCAGGGGATCGCCATCAATGGAACCGACTACGGCGTGGAGCGGGTGATACTGCACCCCGGCTACAGGAAGATGCCCGATGCGCTGGGCAAGGAGGCGCTGGCGACGGGCAGCCCCGCGAAGATCCACGCGTTCCTGGCCGGATCGGATGACATTGCGTTGATCCGGCTCGCAGCGCCGGTGAACGATGTGCCACCCGTGGCGCTCTATCGCGGCAATGCCGAGGTCACGCAGGCCGCCACCCTGATAGGCAAGGGCGCCACAGGCAATGGTGCGGTTGGGCTGGTGCCGGGAGGATCGCATCGAACCGCCTTGCGGCGCGCATGCAACGCCATTACCGGCGGCAACGATCGCTATCTCTGGTATCGGTTCGATGCGCCGCCGCAGGGCCTGCCGCTCGAGGGGGTACTCGGCAACGGCGACAGCGGTGGACCGTTGCTGGTCGAGGATCATGGAACCTGGCAGTTGGTCGGCTTGGGCTCCTGGATCAGCGCCGTTCCCGAGCATGCCCTCGAGGCGGGCTTTTACGGCCAGGTGGTGCACAACGTTCGGGTGTCGCGGTATGTGGATTGGATCGAGAGCGTCCTCGTCTCATTCCGTTCCCCCAAGTAACCCTCGATGGCTGACAGCTGTCACTGGCCGCAACTGGGCTGGAAGCGAATAGTGAGCACCAAGGCGGAGACGCTCCGCCACCACTCAGCAGAGGGACGACCCATGAACATGCTCCAGCACCTTGCCTCGCAGACGCCGACCTGGGTCTGGCTGCTTCTGGCCTTCCTGGTCACGCGCGGCATTGCCGCCATGAAGCCGGGCGAAACGTCCTTGCAGAAGCTGGCCGTGGTGCCTGCGCTGTTCACCGTATGGGGTGCCTGGTCGATCAGCCACCGCTACGGGATGTCCCTGAGTACCTGGGCTGAGTGGCTGGCCGGCATCGGCTCGGGCGCGGCGCTGGGGTGGCTGCTGCTGGGCCACGTGAAGCTGACGTTCGACAGCGCCACCGGGAAGCTCTGGCGCAATGCGGACTACAGCGTGTTGCCGCTGCTGCTGGTCACGTTCCTGGTGAAGTACGGCTTCGAAGTCGCCTTTGCGATCTCGCCCGCATTGACCAACCATGCCGGCGCCAGCGCGGCGTACCTGCTGCTGTCGGGTGGATTCACCGGCCTGTTCATTGGCAAGTACTGCCGCTACCTGGCTTCGTTGCGGCTGGACGCGGCGGGCAAGGGGCTGGGGATCGCGGGCTGAGTTCCGCTCGAGCGTGACGCGTCACAGTAATAGCCCTCTGCCGACGCAACGCCGCATCTACACACCCGATGCCAGGGCGGCGCGCCGCCCTTTGCGCCCAAGCCAGGCCAGTGCCGCCGCCGCGGCCAGCAGCCACGGAATCAGCATCAGGTTCATGCGCTGCCAGCCAAGCGCATCCAACAGGCCTCCTGCACCAAACGAACAGCCCAGACCGACAACGAAGATGGTCATGTCGTTGATCGCCTGTGCCCGGGCGCGCTCGGCCTGCGTGTAGGTCGTGGTGAGCAGTGCCGTGCCTCCCACGTACATGAAGTTCCAGCCCACGCCGAGCATGACCAGTGCCGTCGCAAAGGAGCCGAATCCAGTGCCGGTGGTCGTCATCAGTACATGCCCGACGAAGATCACCGCACCGGCCAGCATGATGCGGACAGCGCCAAAACGAGCGATCAGCGATCCGGTAAGGAACGAGGGCAGGAACATGCCCAGCACATGGAGCTGGATCACCGTTGCGGCACTGCCAAGGGCGTGATGATGGTGAACCATGGCAATGGGCGTCGCCGTCATCGCCAGGATCATGATTCCATAGCCGGTCGCAGCGCCGAACAGCGCCACCAGGTACGCGGGCTGGAACACGATCTGCTGCCATGGGCGCCCAGCGGGCTCACCCGGGTCGGCTTTGGGGGTAGCCGGCATTCTCAATCCGGCCAGCACTCCGGTCGCCACCAGCGAGACCACGGCGAGGATGATGAAGGAGCCTTGATACTCCGCCTGCAGCAGCGGCCCACCCAGGCGGGCCAGCGATGGCCCGACCAGCGCCGCGATGATGCCACCGGCCATCACCAGCGAAATCGCCCGAGGGCGGAATGCTTCGTCTGCCACCTCGCTGGCGGCGAAGCGATAGAACTGCGCGAAGGCCTGGTAAGCGCCCACCAGCAGCGTGCCGGCAGCCAGCGAGGCCATCGAATGCCGGGCGATTCCCAGCGCAGCAATGCCGCCGCCGGCCAGGCCCAGCAGCGAACCGCAGATGAATCCGACCCGCCGCCCGGCCCTGGCCATCCACATGGCGGCGGGGAAGGTGGTCAATGCCGTTCCCAGAAACATGGTCGCGATGGGGAGGGTGGCCCACTGCGGGGCAGGGGCGAGGTGAGCACCCGCCAGCCCGCCGACGGTCATGACGATCACCGAGACAATCTGGAACAGCGCCTGGGCGCTGGCCAGCAGGAACACCTGCCGATGCATGGGGTTGCCGGGCATGGGGACGCTTCTTGGATAGGATGGGTGCCGTGACGCGGGTTCAGCCAGTGACTGGACTAAAATTCAATCAATATGCAGAATGTTTGAGTATGGATAAGGCAAAGTCAATCCCCCAGCCCAGGCAGGCGATCTATCACGCCCTGGCTGACGTCGCCCAGGCGATCGGGCATGTCCACCGGCTGGAGCTGCTGGAGGCGATTTCGCAGGGGCCGCGCAGCGTCGAGGCGCTGGCGGAGGCGACCGGGTTGAGCGTGGCCAATACCTCGCGACACCTTCAGTTGCTGCGGCGGGCCCGGCTGGTGGAGCCCGATCGCCAGGGCAAGCGCATCTATTACAGCCTGTCCGGCGAGGCCGAGGTCGTTGCGCTGCTGCGGGCGCTGGGCTGCTTCGGCGAGCGCAATGTTGCCGAAGTGCAGGGTGTCATGCGGGACTTCTTCGAACAGCGCGACGCCCTTGAACCCGTATCGCGCGAAGCGCTGCTGGAGCGCCTGGCGACGGATGGAGTGACCCTTCTGGATGTTCGGCCTTCGTCGGAATACGCCCTGGGCCATCTTCCCGGTGCCTTGAACGTTCCCGCCTCGGAACTGGAAGCGGCATTGATCAACCTGCCCAAGGACAGGGAGATCGTGGCCTACTGCCGAGGCCCGTATTGCGTGATGTCCTTCGAGGTCGTGGAAAAACTGAGGGCGCTGGGCTTCACCGTGCGGCGCCTGGAGGATGGCTTTCCCGAATGGAAAGCGGCCGGTTTCGAAGTGATTACCGGGCCGTAGGATGCCAGTCGCGGCGTACAGGGGCCAGCCTGGATGACGCCGATACGTAGCCGGGTGGGAGAAGGAACATCTCCATGGCCAACGTGAAGCCGTCATGAAGGCGTCACACCGCGCCCGTACCTTGCGGCGCACTTCAGGGGGCAGGGGCGACGCAGGTGGCCGAACAGGCAAGACGGCGCCTGGCGCGCATGTTCGAAGAGCACGCGCCACTATTGCAAGGCTTCTTCGTTCGACGCGGTGCGCGGCAGGACGCCGAAGACCTGGTGCAGGAAACCTATCTGCGCCTGCTGCGTGCGCATGAAGGCAAGGGCGAGCCGATCGCCAACCCCGAAGCGTACCTGTTCACCGTCGCGCAGAATCTGGCGCGCGAGCAGGCCGCGCGCCGGCGCTGGTCGACCCTGTCCATCGAAGAGATCGAAGGCCCGGGCCAAAACCTGGCCAGCGGGGAATGCGTGGAAGACGCCGCCGAACGGGAGCAGCGCCGCCAACGGCTGCAGACGTTGCTGGAGACCTTGCCCGAACACACCCGGGCAGTGCTGGTCATGCAGTACCGCGATGGTCTGAGCTACAAGCAGATCGCCGAACGCATGGGCGTGTCAGCGCATATGGTGAAGAAGCATGTGGTGCGCGGGCTTTCGGTGTGCCGCCGGGCGCTGGCCGAACCGGCAGGGAGGTCGTGAGCGTGGCCACTGAACATCCATCGGCGCTGACCCTGGCCGCCGCGCAGTGGCACGCGCTGCAGCGCGAAGGCGACCTCAGCCCTTCGCAGCAGCACGCCTTCATGCAGTGGCTGCTGGTTTCCCCCGAACACCTGCGCGAGTACATGGCCATCAGCGAGGTGGCCGGTGCACTGGCCGATGCGCTGCGCGACATGCCGGATGACGTCGATGCACTGTTGAAGGCTCCCGCGCCGACGCGCAATGATCACAACGTCGTGCGGTTGTCGCCACGCCCGTCCGCCGCACCAAGCCAGCGCCGGGCACGGCCCGCACCCGGCTTGCCGCGAATCGCGGCCGCAGCGGCGCTGATGCTCGCTGTAGGCGTAGGCGCCACCATCGCCTGGCCGCGCACCGGGCACTATGTGGCCGCACATGGCATGCCGCGGCAGGTAACGCTGCCAGACAGCACCGTCGTGCGCCTGGACGCTGAAAGCGAAATTTCGGTGCGCATGACCCTGCTGGGGCGGCGCGTCGAGCTTGAACGTGGCCAAGCCAGCTTCGTCGTGGCCAAGGACCGGCGCCCGTTCGCAGTACATGCTGCTGGCCTGCAGGTGACGGACATCGGCACCACGTTCGATGTTTCGCTGCTGCGCGAGCAGGCCCGCATCGGGGTCAGCGAAGGGCGCGTGCACGTCCGCGGCGATGGTGGCCGCGGACGCATGCTGGCCGACCTGGGCGCCGGGCAGGCCGCACAGGTCGACTACCGTGACCAGCGCGTGCGCATCCGCGAGGAGGATGCCGCCAGCATGACTGCATGGTGGACGGGGCGGGTGCTGTTCCGCGACGAGGCGCTGCGCGACGTGGCCGACCGCTTCAACCGGCGCAACGCGCTGCGCCTGCACGTGAGTGATGACGCCGGTGCGCTGCGCCTGACCGGCAACCTGCGCGCGGATGACGTGGCGTCGCTGCGCGCGTTCCTCGACCAGCAACCAACACTGGTTACGCAGGTGGCGCCGGACGGAATCCATGTGCGGTTGCGCGCTGGAGCGCCGCAGGCGCTGTAAGAAAAAATTCATCGAACAAGTGGTGCCCGATCGGCGCGCTGCGCCCTCGTAGATGGGGAATGCAGGAACACACCTGTTCCGCGACCACCGCCATTCCCTACTGGACCCTACGATGCGCCGCACCCTGTTCCTTTCCATTGCCCTTGCACTGCAGATCACCGCCACGGCCGGCGCCAACGCCGCAGAACCGGCACGCGTCGCCAGCGAAGCGATCGCCTCGCAGCCGCTGGATGGGGCGCTCAACGCGCTGTCGCGCCAGACTGGCCTGCAGTTCGTCTACAACGCGCAGAATGCGGGCAATCCGCGCACGCCGGGCGTACCGGCCGGCCTGAGCGCGGACGCAGCGCTGACCCGGCTGCTGGCCGGCACCGGCCTGCGCTACCGCTATCTCAATGCCACCACGGTCACCATCGAAGCACAGGACGCCAGCGCACCGGCAGCCACCTCCGCGCTGGCAGCACCCGCGGCGGTGGTGGGCGCAGTTGCGGCATCGGCACCGGCCGGCGCTGCGAGTTCCGGTGCGCAGGCCGCCAACCTTGAAACCATCCAGGTCACCGGCAGCTACAGCCGCAGCCTGGAGAAAGCCGTAGACATCAAGCGCGCCACGGTGGGCTTCTCAGATTCGATCGTCGCGACCGACGTGGCCGATTTTCCCGAACAGAATCTCGCTGAAGCCCTGCAGCGCATGCCGGGCGTGACCATCGAGCGCAACAAGGGGCTGGGCACCAAGGTCAATGTGCGCGGCCTGCCTTCGGAGTACACCCACGTTTCGATCAACGATCTGGCGACCGCCTCGGGCAGTGGCGGTCGCGACGTAGAGTTCGACATGTTCGCCTCGGAGATCATCCAGCAGGTGACCGTGCAGAAGTCGCCCACCGCCGCCGACGAAGAGGGCGGCATTGCCGGCTCGGTGAAGATCTCCACCGCACGCCCGTTCGACTACAACGAACGCAAGCTGGTGTTCTCCGCCGAAGGTGCGCACAACAGCATCTCGGAGGAGGTGGATCCGCGTTTTGCCTTCCTCGCCGCCGATACCTGGGGTGACTGGGGCGCGCTGGTCTCGTACTCGCAGTCCAAGCGCACCAACCGCACCGACTCCACCTCGGGCATCAACTTCCGGCCGTCCTCGCGCTTCCTCACTGCCTCGGGCACCCGCGGCACCCAGGCGCAGGCGGTGCTGCTGCGCGATGCGGGCGTCAACATCACCAATCGCAATGATGCCGAGCAGACCAACCGGGTCGTGTTCCAGGACAAGGTGGGTGACCGCGTTTATCTCAACGAGCAGGACAAGTGGGGCGCCACCGGGTCGCTGCAGTACAAGCCCAGCAACACCTTCAGCCTGACCTTCGACGCAATGGTCGGCGGCTATGACAGCACCGAGGACGAGTACGACGCGGCCGCCTATTCGGCCTCCAGCCGCAGTACGTTCGACACCATCCATGCCTACGATGCCACTACGCTGTCCGAGTACGGCATGGTGGTACTGCGTGATGTGTCCTACACCGCCACCCAGCACGAGATGCTGAGCAAGGAGCGGATCAACAAGACCGACTACAGCCAGTACAGCATGGCGATGGACTGGAAGGGCGACCGCTGGTACGTGGATGCGCTGGTGGGCTACTCCGGCGCGGAGAAGACCTCGGATTTCTCCAACCTCAAGCACGTGGCCTATGCGCCGTCGCGCACCCGCTGGACCGGCAGCAGCGGTGAGACCATCCCGACCGCCGCCGCCGGCAGCTTCGACATGTACAACGACCCGAGCCGGTACCTGTTCGAGGCCTACGAGACCACGCTGGAGAAGGTGAAGGACGACAAGTACGCCGCCCAGGTCAATGTCACCCGCCTGCTGGACATGGCCTTCCTGCCCGCGCTGCACACGGTCCGGTTCGGTGCGCGCTACACCGATCGCTCCAAGGAGCGCCAGTACGGTGAACTGAAGATCACCGGGCCGAGCGCGGGCAGCAGCGCCTGGGTCAACACCCGCACGATGGCCGACAGCCCGCTTCAGTACATCGACGACATCGTTCCCGGCGGCAGCTACTCCAACAAGGGGCTGGCCTGGCAGCAGATCTCCAACGACTACGCACGCAGCGCGTTCCGCTACGCGGGCTTCCAGACCCCGTTCGATCCTGGCCAGTTCTACCAGGTGGACGAGAAGGTGATGAGCTTCTACGCGATGGCCGACTTCGCCTTCGATATCGGCAGCGTGCCGTTCACCGTCAATGCGGGTGCGCGCTACGTGGACACGAAGGTTGATTCGTTCGGCTATCACCCGATCCAGCTGCCCAACGGCAGCACCGGCTACACCGACACTCCGGTGTCGAAGGACGGCAGCTACGACGATCTGCTGCCCAGCTTCAACATGACCGCCGAGCTGTCGCACGGCCTGCTGCTGCGCGCGGCGGCGTCCAAGGTGATGATGCGCCCGGCGCTGACCGACATCGCCTACAAGCGCACCGCCAGCTGGGGCTCCTACCGTTTCACCGACGGCAATCCTGAGCTGAAGCCCACTTATGCCAAGCAGTGGGAAATCGGCCTGGAGAAGTACCTGGACAACGGCGCGCTGTTCGCCGCCAGCTACTTCCGCAAGAACATCGATGGCGTGGTGATCAACTCGCTGACCGGCGTGGTTCAGAATGTGGCGGTATACAACGCCAACGGCAGCCTCAATGGCATCTACGATTTCGACGTCTACCAGCCGGTGAATGCCAAGGGTTCCTACCAGGTCGATGGCGTTGAACTGGTGGCACAGCTGCCGCTGAACATGTTCACGCCGTGGCTGGACGGGTTTGGCATCAATGCCAACTACACCATGCTGGACAGCTCGCTGGCCGGCGAATCCAGCCTGGGCATCCGCACCCCGATGCCGGGGCTGTCGGAGAAGTCCTGGAACCTCACCGCCTACTATGAGAATTCGCGCTTCGACGCGCGCGTGTCCTACAACCACAAGGGCGCCTACGTCGAGTCGATCGGCTACAACCTGTACCCGATCTGGCGCGATGCCTATGGCCAGATGGATGTGTCGATTGGTTACCGCATCACCGACAACATCAAGATCAGCCTGAAGGGCATCAACCTCACCAACGAGCGGACCAGCGGCTACACCATGGACCCGTCCTTCCCGACCATGGATGAGACCTCGGGCCGTCGCATCAGCCTGGGCCTGCGCGCGGACTTCTAAGCAGGCATCCACGCACCGGCAGCGTGCGGACCCGCAAGGGTCCGTGCGTCGTCCGTGCGCTTTCCAGAGGTGAATCCATGAAGAATCTTGTAATGCTGGCGCTGTTCGCAGCGGCGGCCCCGGCATTGTCCGCCCCGGCGGAGGCAGCCCCGCCAGTCGACGCTGGCCGCCAATGGCTGGCCGGCGACCACCATGTGCACAGCGAATGGAGCGTGGACTGGGACCGCCGCACCACGCCGCCCACGCCCGTGCGTGGTGGCGACTCTCCCTACAGCCGCAGCCACAACGCGGCACAGGCCAGGGCCTTCGGCCTGCGCTGGATGGTCCACACCGACCACGGTGGCCCCGGCCACTCCGCGGTCACCCGCGACCACGCTTATCCCGCGCTGCTGCAGGCGCGCACCGATGTCCCGGAGGTGATCCAGTTCAACGGCATGGAATTCGATGTGCCGGCCGGCGAGCACGCCTCGCTGATCATCGCGCCCGGCCCGCAGGAACGCGAGCAGCTGGTCATCGCCGAGCGGGACTTCAGCCGCAGCGAGCCACTGCACGGCAGCCGCGATAGCGAACAGCAGATGCAGGCAGCGCTGGCCTACCTGCGCGGGCTGGTCCCTGCGCCGCTGATGTTCATCAACCATCCTTCGCGTACCGCGACCGGCATCGGTGAGTGGGGCGAGGTAACGCCGGACGAGCTGCGCGGCTGGCATGCAGCCGCACCCCAGGTACTGGTGGGCATGGAGGGCGCCCCCGGGCACCAGGCCATCCGCAGCGAACGCGGGCTGTACCGTAACGCGGCCGCGCCGACACTGGGCGGCTACGACCAGATGACCGCACAGGTCGGCGGAATCTGGGACCAGATGCTGGCCGATGGCATCCGCTTCTGGATCACCGCCAACTCCGACTCGCATGTGAACCTGCGCGATGGCGGACGCGATTACGACCCGGGCGAGTACAGCAAGACCTATGCATGGGCGCGGCCGGAGGCCGAAGACATCCTGGATGCCCTGCGCAACGGCCGCATGTTCACCGTCACCGGCGACCTGATCGACGCCTTGCAGCTGCGGGTAGCCGCAGGCGACTCCAGCGCCGGGATGGGCGGCACGCTGGTGCTGCCGGCAGTGCAGACGATGCAGCTGGAGGTGCGGGCACGGCAGCCGGCGCGCGCCAACGCGAACGGACAGCACCCGGCGCTGAAGCGCATCGAGCTGATCGTGGGCGGCAGGGATGAGGGCGGTGCGCTGCAGATGCAGCGGCGCGGATTCGACACGGCAACCTGGCAGCGTGACGGCGACTGGATCGTGGCGCGCTGGTCAGTGCCGGTGCCGCCGCGCGGTGGCTTCGTGCGGGTGCGGGGCAACAGCACCGGTGCGGTGGATGCACTGGCGGACGCGCCCGGCGAGGATCCGTGGGCGGATCTGTGGTTCTATTCCAACCCCGTCTTCGTCAGGGTTGCCGAAGGTGCTGGCCCGTCGCGCGAGTGACGTAGCACCGGCGCGCCTTTCGCGAGGGGGGACGGGCAGGGCGGGGGAGTTCCAATTGCAAATGACTCTCACTACACTTGCAGGTCTCCACCCGTCTGTCGCCCAGTGCGGCCCATCCGCCGGCTATCCAAGTGAACGTCCCGCCCTACCTGTGCAGACCGCAGGCATATGTCCTGAGGGCGCCGTGTCCGCGCTAGGCCGGGGCACGGGCGGGGCTGCGAACCACAGCGCATCAGCAGAGGCCGGCCTGGCCGAGAGCGGCTCATCCACGGGCGGGAACCTGCTGGCCAAAGCCTATGCCCGTTGGCGGGCGCCCATCCTCCGCGGCCTTGCGCGTGTCAGAGGCGGAGACGCTGAGGACGCCCTGCACGACGGTGCAGTCAAATGGATTGCGGCAAATCCTTCGCTGGCGTCCAGCGACCAGCAGGGCGCCTACCTTCGCCGGACGGTAATGAACACCGTGGCCGATGAATACCGCGAGCGCAGCGCAGGCCGCCGCGTGCAGACCGTGCCCCTGGCAGATGCGGAGGATGCCGGCCATCCGATGGCCAGCGATGAATCACAGTGCCCGTTGCAGCTCACCGCACAGCGCCAGCGCCTGCAACGTCTGGCAGATGCGATGGCCGAACTGCCCGAGCGCCAACGCGAAGCCTTCGTGCTCTGCCGCTTCGATGGCCTGACCCAGGAAGAGGTGGCCGCCCGCATGCAGATCTCCCGGCGCATGGTGGTCAAGCACCTGTCGCGCGCGGTTGCTTACTGCCAAGTGCGGGTACGCTATGCGTCGCTGGAACAGATGCAGGAACTGCATCGGTCCAGCGGGGCAGGCGAGGAGTTGGCGCCTGCCATTGATGCCGATCTTCCCTGCCGATGACCGATCTCCCTTCTGCCGCAGGTTCTGACCCGCTTGCCCTGCACGAGGCGGCGGCCACGTGGCTGCTGCGACGGCAGGATGTGGACTGGCGCCCGGAGGACGAGGCGGCCCTGCAGCACTGGCTCGCCGAAAGCGAAGCGCACCAGCAGGCGTTCACCGACGTGGCCACGACCTGGCACGACCTCGGCCAGCTGCCGCGCCCCGCATTGGCTTCGGACACTCAGGCCGCGCGTGCGCCAGCGGCACCTGCCGCCCTGCGACCGGACGGCCTGACGCGCCGCGCGCGGTCGCGACGCCTTCCTCGCGTGGCGACCGCTGCGGCGGTGGCGCTCCTGGCCCTGGGTTGCGTCGGCTATGGGTGGTACACCACGCCCAGCTACGTACAGGACGTGAGCACCGCCGCTGGCGAGATCCGTGATCTGCAACTGCCCGACGGCTCACGGATTTCGCTCAACGCGCGCAGCACGCTGGCCGTGCATTTCTATCGCTCTCGCCGCGAAGTAGTGCTCAGCCAGGGCGAGGCGTTCTTCGAGGTCGCCCCGGCGGCCGAGCGGCCCTTCACCGTCGATGCCCAGCGCAGCCGGGTGACCGTGGTCGGCACCGCCTTCAACGTGCGTAACGGGCCGGGCGAAGTGCTGGTCAAGGTGCTGCATGGGCACGTGCGGGTACAGCCGGACCGCACCGAAGGCACCGCGCCGGTCAGCCTGTACGCCGAACAGGGCCTGGCCGTTACCACTGCCACAGCCACGTATCGTCCCATCTCTGCCAGTGCAGACAGCATCGGCGGTTGGCGCAACGGGCGCCTGGTGTTCCGGCGCACCCCGCTGGACGAAGTGGCGCAGGAAGTCGCGCAGTATCTGGGCCACCCGGTCACGCTGGGCCAGCCGGGGCTGAGATTCCTGCCGGTTTCCGGCTATGCCGCCATCGACGCCCCGGCCAGCTTCGTGGAGGCGCTGCCGGATCTGTTGCCTGTACGGGTCACCCGCACGGCGCAGGGCGGCTATCGCATCGACGAGCGGCCTGTCACGCGCTGACGCCGCAGGAAGAAATTGTTCCAGCACGGGTTCCCACCCCATCGCTGTTTTCCGTTTACCCCAGTGAGGCCAGTGGTGGCCAAGCATGATGGAGCGGTAATGGGGTACATGAAGATCAAGCGCGCGCTTGTCGCCCGCGCGTTCTCTACCGGGGTACAGGCCACGCGGCTGCCGCTGCTGGCCGTGTGCATTTCCAGCGCACTGGCTGCGCCGGCCATCGCGCAGGCGCAGCCGGCACAGCGCATGCCGTTCAATATTCCGGCCCAACCGCTGGACACAGCGCTGCGCCGCTTCTCCGAACAGTCGCGGCAGCAGGTGTTGTTCAGTGAATCGGCGGTGGCCGGCCGTCGCGCGCCGGCCGTGACAGGCAGCTACACGCCGCAGGAAGCACTGGCGCGCCTGCTGGAGGGCAGTGGGGTGCGTGTCAACGCGACCCGCCCCGGCGTGTTCACGCTGGCGCAGGACGCAGCATCACCTGCGCGCAGCAAGGATGCCCAGACCACCCTGCAGACGGTGAACGTGACCGCCAACGGCCCAGGCGATGGCTCCTACACGACACGTGAGCTGAGCCTGGGCAAGCTGGGGCAGAGCATCCGCCAGACCCCGCAATCGGTCAGCGTGATCACCCGCCAGCAGCTGGACGACCGCAACCTCACCACGCTGGACGAGGCACTGGCACAGACCACGGGCGTGACCAAGACCGCTCGCAACTTCGGCAACCACAAGTTCTCGATCCGCAGCTTCACCGTGGACGACAGCAACTATCTGGTCGATGGCGTGGCCGGCATTGTCTATGCCCCGGTGGGCTGGCTGCCGATCGACACCGCCGTGCTGGAGCGGGTTGAAGTGCTGCGCGGTGCCGGCGGCATGATGCTCGGCGCGGCCGACCCCAGCGGAGCGATCAACATGGTGCGCAAGCGCCCGCGCGACCAGGCCCATCTCGATCTGGCGGCCACGCTGGGCTCGTGGGACAACTATCGCCTCGAGGTCGACGGTGGCGGCCCGCTCAATGCCGCCGGCAGCGTGCGCGGCCGACTCGTCGCCGCCTACCAGGACCGCCACTACTTCCAGCGCGGCACCTCATCGAAGACGCCGGTGGCCTACGGCGTGATCGATGCCGACCTGGGCCAGGACACCACGCTCACCTTCGGCCTGCGACATCAGGCCAGTGACACCGACGGCTACTGGCTGTTCGGCCTGCCGCGCTACACCGATGGCGGGGCGCTGGACATCAAGCGCTCCACCTCGCTCATCCAGGACTGGAACCGCCAGGAAGGCTCCGTTGACGAAGCCTTCGCGGAAGCGGAGCACCGCATCAACGAGCGCTGGAAGGCGCGCCTGTCGGTGAACCGCACCGAGTCGGACCTGGACCAGCGCGTCGCGGTTCCGGTGGGCGGGGTGGACCGGGCCACCGGCGTCGGTTCCCGCTTCTATGACATCTATTTCAACCGATCGCGCGTGCGCAGCGATGGTATCGACCTGCACACCGCCGGCAGTTTCGACGCCTTCGGGCGCAGCCATCAGCTGCTGCTGGGGGCGATGTGGTCGCGCCAGCGCACCCGCCAAAGCTCGGCGGACCTGGCCATCGACGTGCCGATCGATGTCTACGCACCGGACCACAGCGCCATTGCACAGCCACTGCAACCCGCGTGGGACTGGTCGGAAAACGCGCGTGCGCAACAAAGCGGCCTGTACAGCAACCTGCGCCTGCAGCTGGCAGAACCGCTGCACCTCACGCTGGGTGGCCGGCTGAGCTGGGTGAAGTACCAGTCCAACGATGGCTTCACCGGCGCCAAGAGCCGCGACTACGAACAGAAGCACGAATTCACCCCGTACGCCGGCCTCGTCTACGACCTGGGCCCGCAGTGGTCGGTCTACGCCAGCTACGCCGATACCTTCCAGCCGCAGAGTTCCTACGTCACCTCATCCGGTGCGGTGCTCGATCCCGCCATCGGCGCCAACTACGAGCTGGGCGTGAAGGGCGAACTGAACGATGGGCGCCTGAACGTCTCCGCTGCGGTGTTTTCCATCCGCAAGACCGGCAACGCCGTGGTGGACGCCTCCGACCCGGGCAGCTGCCCCGGCTCGCTGGCCTCGTCCGGTTGCTACCGCAATGGTGGAAAGCTGCGCAGCAAGGGCTTTGAACTGGAAGCCAGCGGCGAACTGGCACCCGGCTGGCAGATGATGGCGGGCTATACCCACGTCACCAGCCGCGACGATGAGGGCGCCACCATCAGCGCCGAAACGCCCCGCCACCTGCTGCGCCTGTCCACGTCCTACCAGCTGCCCGGCAAGTGGAACGCGTTCTCCGTGGGCGGTGGTGTATCGGCACAGAGCAGTTATTCCTATCCGGCCTACGACGACCCGGACTGGCGCATGGGCGCAGCGGGACGCGCGGTGTGGGACCTGCGTGCCGGCTACCGGATCAATCCGCGCTGGAGCGTGGGCGTCAACGTGGCCAACCTGTTCGACACGCGCTATTACGCGATGATCAGCCAGATCCGCCGCGGCAACTTCTTTGGCGAACCCCGCAACGTGATGCTGACGCTGCGCGGCGCGCTGTGATCCTCCGCAACCGGCGAGACAAGGGCATGCCCGTCACGGGGACGGCATGAAGGCGGGCTTCCGGCAAAGCATGTCGTGGCTGCACACCTGGTGCGGCCTCACCTGCGGCTGGCTGTTGTGCGCGATCTTCCTCACCGGCACGCTCAGCGTGTTCCGCGAGCCGATCACGCGATGGATGGAGGCCGGCCCGGTGCCGGCCTCCGCACCGACGGTGGACACGGGAACGCAGGCGGCGCGAGCGCAGCAATGGCTGGCTGCAAACGCCGCCGATGCCCGGGCATGGCAGATCCGATGGCCTGCCCAGCACGGCTGGCCGCTGCAGCTCTCATGGGAGGATGACGGCGGCAGCGCGCACGAACGCTGGGTAGAGGCCGGCACCGGCATGCCACACCCTCCACCTCGCCTTCGGGAAACCGAAGGCGGGCGCCACTTCATGTCCTTCCATTACACCCTGCACGGCGGCATGGCCGGCTACTGGCTGGTCGGCTGGATCACCGCCTGCATGCTGCTGGCGCTGGTGTCCGGTGTGGTGGTGCACAAGCGCATCTTCAAGGACTTCTTCACCTTCCGCCCGGGCAAGGGGCAGCGCAGCTGGCTGGATGCGCACAACCTGAGTGCCGTTCTGACCCTGCCGTTCCTGTTCATGATCGGCTACACCGGGCTGACCTTCTTCTACAGCAGCTATCTGCCGTGGCCCGTGCAGGCCGCCTATGGCGATGCCGATGACGCCTATGCGCGCTATGAAGCCGAACTGGCACCTGCGCGACCTGTCCCGGCCGGCATCCTGGTTGCGGGCGCGCAGCTGCCGAACCTGCCGGACCTGCTTGCGCGGGCGCAGGCCATCAGCGGTCAGCCGCCGGCACTGGTGATGATCCAGGCGCCCGGCACCGTGCACAGCGTGGTGGAAGTGGAGGGCCGCAAGACAGCGGGGAACACCGGCAAGCGCCTGTTGAGCGAGGCCAGCCGGGTGACCTTCGATGCGGCCAGCGGCAGGCTCCTGCAGCAGCATGCAGCGCATCCGCAGCAACTGGGTGCCGTGCAGGTACACGAAACCATCGAAGCCCTGCACAAGGCCGATTTCGGTGGCTGGCCGATGAAGTGGCTGTACTTCATCAGCGGCCTGCTGGGCACGGCAATGATCGCCATCGGCACGCTGCTGTTCTCCATCAAGCGGCGCAAGCGCAGCGAGCACGAGTTCGGCGCCGCCACGGCAGGCATCTACCGTTGCGTGGAGGCGTTCAACGTGGCATCGCTGGCCGGGGTGGCACTGGCAAGCATCGTCTACCTGCACGGCAATCGGTTGCTGCCACTGGAAATGAGCGATCGCAGCGCGTGGGAGATACGCATTTTCCTTTTAACCTGCGCGGCCTCGGTGCTGCATGCACTGTGGCGTCCACCGCGCCTGGCCTGGATCGAGCAGTTGTGGCTGGCCGCCGCGCTGTGCCTGGCACTGCCGCTGGTGAATCTGGCAACCACCGGGCAGGGGCTGCTGATGTACCTGCAGCGGGGCGCATGGCAGCAGGCCGGCGTGGAGCTGGTCGCACTGGCCTTCGGGCTGGTGCTGGCAAGAATGGCCCTGATGCTGCAGCGCCGCTGGCCACAGACGCACGAGGCCGCGCGCAGTGCCAAGCCCGCACCCGGGCAGGGCGCGGCCCATCGCTGGCAGGTAGCGAGCCGGGTGCTGGCTGCCTCGGTGGGGGGCTACGTGTTCACCGCGCTTACCGCCACGGCACTGGCGCTGTTGCTGCCCTCGCTGGTGAATGTACGCACGTCCGTTTCGGTCCTGACCAGTTCGCTGCTGGGGTTCGTGCTGTTGATCGCCGTTGCAGTGGGCATCTTCAGCGCCCGTAGCGTGGGGAAGGTGTGGCGGGTCGTGGCAGCAGGCAGCGCCCTGATGGCTGTGTTGGTGGTGATGCTGCGGCCGGGGTGAGGGCAGGGGGCACGGCTCGCCCATCACCCACATTCACCCCGCAGCAGCGAAAATGCATCCCTGGGCGCGCCCTGAAGCGCGCCGCTCACTGCCTGCAGGATCGTAACGATGTCCAACACCCCCTTTGGCGAGTCGTCATGCGCTGCCGCCGCCAGCGGTTGCGTCGAGGTGCGCGGCGCGCGCGAGCACAACCTCAAGAATGTCGATGTTTCCATCCCGCGCAATGCACTGGTGGTGTTCTCCGGGGTCTCGGGTTCGGGCAAGTCATCGCTGGCCTTCGGAACCGTGTTCGCCGAAGCGCAGCGGCGCTACTTCGAGTCGGTGGCGCCGTATGCACGGCGCCTGATCGACCAGGTGGGCGTGCCCGATGTGGATGCCATCGACGGCCTGCCGCCGGCAGTGGCCCTGCAGCAGCAACGCGGTGCCAGCAATGCGCGTTCATCGGTGGGCAGCGTGACCACGCTGTCCAGCCTGGTGCGCATGATGTTCTCGCGCGCCGGGGCCTACCCGGCCCATCAGCCCATGCTGTACGCCGAAGACTTCTCGCCCAACATGCCGCAGGGCGCCTGCAGCACCTGCCACGGCCTGGGGCATGTCTACGAAGTGACCGAAGCGCTGATGGTGCCGGACCCGTCGCTGACGATCCGTGAGCGCGCCATCGCGTCCTGGCCGCCGGCCTGGCATGGCCAGAACCTGCGCGACATCCTGGTCACGCTGGGCTACGACATCGACGTGCCGTGGAAGAAGCTGCCGAAAAAGGACCGCGACTGGATACTGTTCACCGAGGAAACGCCCAGCGTGCCGGTCTACGCCGGGTTCACCCCTGCAGAGACCCGCGCCGCGCGCAAGCGCAAGCTCGAACCCAGCTACATGGGCACCTATACCGGCGCGCGCCGCTACGTGCTGCACACCTTTGCCAACACCCAGAGCGCGCTGATGCGCAAACGCGTTTCGCGCTACATGGAAGGCAAGCTGTGCCCGGCCTGCCACGGAAAGCGCCTGAAGCCGGAGGCGCTGTCGGTCACCTTTGCCGGCGTGGATATCGGTGAGTTCATGCGGCTGCCACTGGACCAGCTGGCGGAGCTGCTGGAGCCGGTGGCGCAAGGTGATTTCAGCGCGCACAGCAAGGGCGCTCGCACCCGCAGGAGTGCGACACCCCGGGATCGCGCGCGTCGGGCCGCGAGTGGCCAAGCGACGCACACCGGCGCCCCCGACGTGCGGCTGACCTCGGCCCTGTCCGAAGAGAAACGCCTTGCAGCCCAGCGGCTGGCAGGCGGGGTGATGGCGCGGGTACGCCAGCTGCGTGAACTGGGCCTGGGCTATCTCTCGCTGGATCGCGCCACGCCCACGCTGTCGGCCGGCGAACTGCAGCGCCTGCGGCTGGCCACGCAGCTCAGCTCGTTGCTGTTCGGCGTGCTGTACGTGCTCGACGAGCCCTCGGCCGGCCTGCATCCTGCCGACAGCCAGGCGCTGTACGACGCGCTGGACCGGCTGCGCGACGGCGGCAACTCGGTGTTCGTGGTTGAACACGACCTGGAACTGATGCGCCGCGCGCAGTGGCTGGTGGATGTGGGCCCGGAGGCGGGAGAGCACGGCGGGCGCGTTCTCTACAGTGGCGAGCCGGATGGCCTGCGCCGCGTCCAGGACTCGCGCACGGCGCGATATCTTTTCGACCAGGTGCCTGCGCCCGCCAGCCGCCAGCGCAGCGCCGGCAACTGGCTGGAGCTGCAAGGCATCCATCGGCACAACCTGCAGGGCGTGGACGCACAGGTGCCACTGGGGTTGCTGACCGCCGTCACCGGCATTTCCGGCTCGGGCAAGTCCAGCCTGATGGCACAGGCGCTGCCGGAGTTGATGCTGGCGCACCTGGGGCACGAGCCGATGGACGAGGGCGCGGACGCCGAGCCCACCGACGGGCCCAGCGTGATCGAAGCAACGCGAGGCCGGTTGGCCGGCGATGTAGATGCCATCCAACGCGTCGTGCAGGTCGACCAGAAGCCGATCGGGCGCACACCACGCTCCAATCTGGCTACCTATACCGGCCTGTTCGATCACGTGCGCAAGCTGTTCGCCGCAACACCGGCCGCGCGCCGCCGCCGTTTCGACGCCGGTCGTTTCTCGTTCAACGTGGCCAAGGGCCGATGCGAAACCTGCGAAGGCGAAGGGTTTGTCAGTGTCGAACTGCTGTTCATGCCCAGCGTCTATGCGCCATGCCCGACCTGCCATGGCGCCCGCTACAACGAAGCCACGCTGAAGGTGCAGTGGAATGACCGCAACATCGCCGAAGTGCTGCAGATGACGGTGGACCAGGCGCGTGCGTTCTTCAGCGAAGAGGATGCCATTGCCCGCCCACTGCAGTTGCTGCAGGAAATCGGCCTGGGCTACCTGAGGCTGGGCCAGCCGGCCACCGAGCTTTCAGGCGGCGAGGCCCAGCGCATCAAGCTGGCCACCGAGCTGCAGCGCAGCCAGCGCGGGCGCACGCTGTACGTGCTGGACGAACCCACCACCGGCCTGCATGCCTCCGACGCGGACCGGCTGCTGGTGCAGCTGCAGCGGCTGGTGGACGCCGGCAATACCGTGGTGATGATCGAGCACGACATGCGCGCGGTCGCGCAGGCGGACTGGGTGATTGATGTAGGCCCCGGCGCTGGCGGGGCAGGGGGCACCATCGTGGCGAAGGGAACACCGCAGCAGGTGGCGCGGGCCAAGGGCAGCAGAACGGCGCCATTCCTTGCGCGCGAGCTGGCTCTTCTGTAGAGCCGAGCCATGCTCGGCTGACCCTCGAGCCAGTCGCTTCCCATGGAAGCAGCGCCTCCTGCAGCAAAGCCGGTTGCTGGAGCGGGGAGGGGCGGGAAAACAAGAACGCCTGGCGAAGCGTGTAATGGCGAATCCTCTGGTGACGCTCCAGCCAGAAGCATCCACTTTGATGTTGCAGCGCACACAGAAAAGCACGGCCCAGCTAGTCCCATCCGGCTATAGGACGCCAGCACGACTCGACGCACACTTCGCCCCGTAAAGGCCGACGGGAGGGCGTGACATGAGTCTGCATGTGGGGAAGCTGCGTGGGTTGGCGGTGCTTCTGTTCCTGCTGAATCCCTTGCTTGCCGGTGCGGTGCCGGCAGCGCCGCCTGCATCGGCACCCGAGGTGATTCCGCTGTGGCCGCAGGACCACTGGCAGCAACGCGCGCGTGGCCCGGAACGGGTCGGCGCCGAAGGCAGCGCGAAGGGCGCGGTCTCGGGAATCAGTAACGCGCGCATGGAGATCTACCGACCGCTGAAACCGAACGGAACAGCCGTGGTGATTTTCGGCGGTGGCGGCTACTTCCGCATCCAGATTGGCAGCGCCGCCAAGCCGACGGCGCAGTGGCTGCAATCGCTGGGCGTCACGGCCGCCGTGGTGTACTACCGGCTGCCTGCCGATGGGTGGGCGCCGGTTTCGCCCTTCCAGGATGGCCAGCGCGCCATGCGGCTGCTGCGCGCGCAGGCCGCAAGCCTGGGGGTCGATCCGGAGCGCATCGGCGCATTGGGCTTTTCCGCCGGCGGCAATCTGGCCGGTATCGTCGCCACGCGCTTCGATGCCCCGTTGTATCCGTCGGTGGATGCAGCCGACCAGCTGTCAGCGCGCCCCGACTTCCTTGGCATGATCTATCCGGTCGTTTCAATGCGCCCGCCGCTGGACCACACCCGGTCGAAGCGGGAACTGGCCAGCCAGAACGACGCACAGCAGGCCTATTCGGTCGAACAACACGTCCGCAAGGACATGCCGCCGGTGTTCCTGGCCCAGGCCGTGGACGATCGCACCGTGGATGTCGGCCACAGCGTGGCGATGTACCAGGCCACGCATGCGGCAGGCATTCCGGTGGAGCTGCATCTGTTCGAAGCCGGAGGCCACAGCTGGGGGTTGGGCAAGCCCGGGACATTGGTGGCGCAGTGGCCGCGGCTTTTCGCCAACTGGGCACGCAGCCACGGCTACCTCGGGCCGCCGCCTGCGCGGCTGCCGCCGCACGATGCCAGCGCGATACCCGCCGCCGCTGCTCAGCCACCGCGCTCGCTGGACGATGATGGCGCGGGCGACTGAGCCGCACACTGTATTTCATTCGGGAGAACTGCATGAATTCACTGAAGCGTGCCGCGCTTGGCGCGGCTGCCGGCGGCTGCCTGTTGCTGGCTTCCCCCTCTGTGCTGGCCGCGGCTGGCGATACCGAAGCCGGATTGCGTGCGCAGGTGCAGCTGCAGGCAAAGCAACTGCGCGATCAGGCATCCCTGCTGGAGCAGCTGAGCGCACGACTGGCTGCACTGGAGGGGGCCTCTCAAAGTACCAGCGTGGCACCCGGCAGCGATGCGGGCCTCGATGCACAGGTGGCTGCGGCCATCGCTGACACCCGCCAGGACGACATGGCCATTCTGCAGGCGCAGGTGGCACAGCTCGCCGCAACCGGGGGAGGCGGTGACGGCAATCTGCGCTGGCGCAAGGGTGGACCTGAGTTCCGCAGCAGTGATGGCCAGTTCACCTTCCACCCCCGCGGCCGGGTGATGGTCGATTTCAGCAGTACCCACGGTTCCGCATTCGACGCACGCAACATCACCGGCACCGACCTGGCCAGCGGCCGCCTCGGTGCCGAAGGTCGGATGGGACCACTGGGCTACAAGATCGATGCGGACTTTGCGGGCAACGATGTCTCGCTGAAGGATACCTATCTGTCCTGGGACACGCGGCTGGGTGGCCTGCCAACGGAAATCTACGTGGGCAACAAGCTCAAGGACCGTGGGATCGATGGTGGCACCAGCGGCGTCAATACACCTTTCATGCAGCGCAATGCGGTGGCGTCGGTCGGTGCCCAGCAGAGCGGGTACTACGGGCTGGGCGTCACCACCAAGGTGATCGGTGATGGCTGGCACGCCAGCGTGGCGGTGACCGGTGACGATATCGGCAATGACAGCACGGCCAGCGACACCATTGCGTATCTGCTGCGCGCGCACTGGAACCCATTGCGTGGCCAGGCAGGCTTCGTGCATCTGGGAGGCTGGTACTGGTACGAGGATCTCGGCCAGGATGTCGGCAGCATCAACAAGACCTCTCCGATCGCGCTGGGCTGGAACGGCAACGTGCGCGTGTCGGCCAGCTCCATCGCCAACGTCACCGACAACCGCGCCTGGGGGCTTGAGATGGGCGGAGTGTACGGCCCGGTCTGGGCCTTCGCCGAACACACCACCCGCACCATCGAGTCACGCACGGTCGACTCGGTCGACCAGCGGGCAACATCGGTCTACGCAGGCTGGCTGGTCACCGGCGAGCGCCCCGGATTCAGCAGCCGCTCTGGGGTCTGGGGTACCACGCGCGTATTGCGTCCGGTACAGGAGGGTGGCGTTGGCGCCTTCGAGCTGGCCGCGCGCTATGACCGCTACGACTTTCTCGATGCGGCCCGGGGCGGCGAGGGCACGGCATGGACGCTCGGGGTGAACTGGTACCTCAACAACTGGTCGCGCCTGATGCTGAACTACGTTCACTGGAAGACCGACAACAAGGTTGGCAACGCCCAGGGGCCTGACTCCGGCAATACCGTGGGCGTGCGAGCGCAGGTTTCGTTCTGACCCGGGGTGGCGCTGGTGCATCCAGCGCATCTGTAGAGTCGATCCATGCTCGACTAACGCATGCCACATCGCGTACCTGCGCCAGGCGAGGAAACCGGCCAGCGAGCAGTGGGTGTCAGCCAGGGCGATGCGTCGGCCGGACATCAGGTGGCGCTCTGGCCAAGGTTGGCCATCGGAGGTGGCGCCCGACCCGATGCTGCGCAGCAGGGCAGTGCGGGCGTTCCGGTCCAGAGCGGGGCCGTTCGCGGGCACTTCCAGGATCGGTTGCGGGGCAGGGGAGTAGCGCTTGGTCGTGGCGGCGCTGCTTGCGGGCAGGCAGAAGCCGCCACCGATAAAGGTCGCGGGCGGTGCAAGGCTCGAAATCCGGTGTGCAATCATCCCGGCGCGGCGGTTTACAAGTAGAGAACCACCGCGTGAAGGCCCAGAAAGAAATCAAGGAGCTGACTTCGACTTCCTCACATGAGCATTGGTTAGTCGTGGGTGCCACGTCAGATCCGACTCAGCCTTAGCCGCACCTGCCGCGCGTCCCATTTCCTTGCGATAGCTTTCCACGCTATGAGACTTGGCCCCAGACACGAGAAAAGCCGCCCAACGAACGAAACCGCCAAACAAACCACTAAAGTGATCTGGTTCTGAATATGCGCTGCCGTCGGTACTGATCTGCCGGAGATGGTCCGCGTAGCCGAGAAACTTTGGCGGTACGGTAGGCACTCCATCGCCAGCACGACGAACCTGCATCGGCAGTTGCCGATAGCCTGAAGCAAGCGCAGACAGATTGCAGTACCGCGGCGCTCCCATGAGACAGACCGCCGATCTTGGCCATTTAAGGATCAAAGCGCTGATAGCGGCGACAGCACCACCTAGCGAGTGACCACTAAAGACGACATTGTCAAACGAACCTCTCCCCATTTCGAAGAGCTTCCCATCAATCTGTTGGGATATCCAGATGGCTTCCATCGCAAAGCCTTCATGAAACCGATCACTCCGCCCGGCCCATCGAGATAGACTTACCCTGGATGAGCGCAGGTTGATTGACCAATCGAACAGAAATTGTGTGCCGCGAAAGCCCAAGAACAGCGTTCGATGAACGCGCACTCCGACTACGATGACCCCGGGGCTGGTCACGATGAACGTATCCGACTCGGGGATTTCTACTTGGTTGACCAACTTCAGCACGTTCGGTCGGCTTCCCGACTGCACCAGATCCTGGTAACTCTCGCAAGGGATCAGAAGGGCGCGCTTCCTGTCATCGAGCTCCGCTTCCGGAACGTGGTAGTACGCGAGTTCGGCAAAGAGCGCGCCCAGGTAGCGTACGACTGGATCCTCAACTCGAACTTGACCCTGTAGTCTTGATAGCAGGGCACTGACCTCACTGAGTGCACACATCGCAGCTCCCGATTGAATCATTCAATGGCGCAGAGAGAATTTTTACTGTTCAAGCGCCGCGCTAGCGGAAGCCCACATCAACCACAACGGTAGCGGGCGATGGAATATTACCCCGCAACCGTCAGCGCGTAGAAGCAGGAGGAGATCTGGACCGCCCATCGGGGTTCGGCGGGCAATCACGATGATCTTCGCAAGTGATCTCACAGGCTTGGTGCCCCGCTGATCGCTCGCGGCACCGTTGCGCCCAATCTCGCTGTCCTGCATCCACGACATTTGAACGACACGCGCCGGCCATCCTCGTCGCTGACGCTTCACCATGCCGGTGAGGAGCGCCCGGTGTCGGCCTGACCGCTCAACGGGCAGGCTCGAGGACGCCCAGCCATGAAACGCAACCGATTCGCCCTCGCAACGGGGCTGTGTTTGGCCGCAGCAACTGTTGCCACCGCCTGGGTGCGCATTGCCGAGGACGATGCAGCGCCCGTCCCTGCGCCTGCCCCCGTAATCTCCGTGCATCTGGTGCGGCCGCTGCACACTCCGCTGCAAGTACACGCGCCAGCTACTGGCAGCGTTGCTGCGTGGGAAGAAGCCAGCATTGGTGCAGAGGCTAACGGGTTGCGCCTTACCGATGTGAAGGTGAATGTCGGCGACACAGTACAACGCGGCCAGCTACTGGCGAGCTTCAATCCTGGCCTGATTGAGGCCGAGCTGGGCGAGGCGGCTGCAGCGGTAGCACTGGCTGCAGCAGAGTCGAGCCAGGCTGCCGCCAACCTGCAGCGGGCTCAAGTGCTGGATGCCTCCGGCGCTATTGCCCGGCAGCAGCTTAATCAGTACCAGGCCACGGCGCTCACTACACGCGCGCGCCTGGATTCAGCGCGGGCGGTAGTGCAGAGGGCCCGCCTACGGCTACTGCAGACTCGGGTACTGGCACCCAGCGACGGGATCATCAGTGCCCGCACAGCCACCGTGGGCGCGGTGGTGCCAGCAGGTCAGGAACTGTTCCGCTTGATCCGGGATGGGCGCCTGGAGTGGCGTGCAGTGGTGGCATCGGAAGATCTGCTCGCCATGCGGCCCGGCCAGACGGTGAACATCAGCATACCGGGAGCCGGATCTCTGGAAGGGCGCGTACGTGCGCTCGGGCCGGTGATTGACGTCGCCACGCGCAGCGGGCTGGTCTACGTGGATCTTCCTGCCGGCGCGCCATTGCGTGCGGGCGCATTCGTGCAGGGATACATCGCGGTCGGCGAGGAGGGCATGTTCACACTTCCCCAAGCTGCGGTGCTGCTCCGCGATGGCTTCAATTACGTAATGCAGGTAGGGCAGGACGGCAGGGTACTCACTCGCCGTGTTGAGGTGGGCCGCCGCAGCGCGGACCGGGTGGAAGTTGTATCAGGCCTTGAACCGTCTGATGCGGTGGTGGCCTCTGGTCTTGGTTTCCTCAATGACGGCGACTTCGTGCGGGTTATCAGCGTACCTGCTTCAGGTAAGGCCTCGCACTCATGAACCTCAACGTGTCTGGCTGGTCGATCCGCAATCCGGTGGCAGTGACGCTGCTGTTCGTTGCGCTTGCGTTGGTCGGTGCCTTCGGCTTTGCGGCGATGAAGGTACAGAATTTCCCGGATATCGACTTTCCCATCATCACCATCACCGCAACGCTACCTGGCGCCTCACCAGCACAACTGGAAAACGACGTTGCACGCAGGATCGAGGATGCTCTGGCCAATCGGCAGGGCATAAAGCACATCAAGACGACGCTGGCCGACAGCGTGGCCACCATCAGCGCTGAGTTCCACATCGGCAAACCAGTACAAGAGGCAATGGATGACGTACGCGACGCGGTGGCCGGTGTCCGCGCGGATCTGCCCGCCGAACTTCGAGACCCGGTTATCCAGAAGGCGGAACTGGCCAGCCAGCCGGTGGTGACCTATGCGCTGAGCTCGACCACATTGGACATGCAGGCGCTGTCCTGGTTCGTGGACAACCAGGTAAGCAAGCGGCTGCTAGGCAAGGCGGGCGTAGGTGCAGTATCGCGCGTTGGCGGCGTGGACCGCGAAATTCGGGTGGCGTTGAGCCCCGGCCGACTGCTGGCGTTGAATGCCACCGCTGCCGATGTTTCCCATCAGTTGCGTCAGCTGCAGCTGGAGGCCTCCGGTGGGCGGGTGGCTCTCGGGCGTGCAGAGATGTCAGTTCGCACTGTCGCCACCGTGGATTCCGCCGAGCGCATCGCCGACATGAATCTCACCCTGACCGACGGCCGCCGCATACGGCTGGGCGAGGTGGCGGAGGTAAGCGATACCGTGGCCGAGCCTCGTACGGCTGCGTTGATGGATGGCCGCCCGGCCGTTTCGTTCAATGTGCTGCGCTCGCGCGGCGCGAGCGAGCTGGAGGTGGCCAGAGCAGCGCAGTCCGTTATTGCCGACCTGCAGGAGAGCTACCCGCAGATTCACTTCGAACAGGCGGTGGACTACGCCGGGCCCGTGGCGGAGAACTACCGCGGCTCGATGATGCTGCTGCTGGAAGGTGCGGTGCTGGCGGTGGTGGTGGTGCTCAGCTTCCTGCGCAACTGGCGTGCGACCTTCATTGCCGCGATTGCCTTGCCACTATCGGCCGTTCCGACGTTCGCGGTGATGCATCTGATGGGCTTCTCGCTCAACACGGTGTCATTGCTGTCGCTGTCACTTGTCGTCGGCGTGCTGGTGGATGATGCGATCGTGGAGATCGAGAACATCGAGCGCCACCTCCTGATGGGCAAGACGCCCCTGCGCGCAGCCGGCGAAGCCGCCAACGAGATCGGCATGGCGGTGATCGCCACCACCCTCACGCTGGTGGCGGTCTTCCTGCCTACCTCGTTGATGGGGGGCGTCGTCGGCCAGTACTTCCTGCAGTTTGGATGGACCGCAGCGGTAGCGGTCCTGTTCTCCCTGCTGGTGGCGCGGATGCTCACCCCGACCATGGCCGCCTTCCTGCTCAGGGCGCCGGCGAAGCGGCACAAGGAGCCGCGCTGGGTACTGCGCTATCTGCAGTGGGTACGAGCCTGCATGCATCGGCCGGTGTTGACCCTGGCCAGTGCGGTGGCGATGGTTGCGCTGGGCATGCTGGTGGCCGCGCAGCTGCCGGGCGAGTTCATGCCGCCAGATGACGGCAACCAGGTACAGATCAGCCTGGCCCTGCCCCCGGGAAGCGCCCTGGCAGACACCCTTGGGCTGGCCGAGAGCGCCCGCGAGATCGCCGTGCGCAGCCCGATGGTGGCCTCGGTGCACACCTCAATAGGCGGGGGGAGCGGCGGCTCCGGAGACCCGGGCGAAACTGCACCCACGGCAAGCGTAGCCACGGCCGTACTCACCGCCAACCTGGTGGCGCGCAGTGAGCGCAATGGCCTTACCCGTTCAATCATCGAAGGGCAGCTACGCACGGAACTGCAGCAACTGGCGGGCGCGCGCGTCAGCGTGGGCAGCGACAGCGAAGGACTGGAACTGGTTCTGAGCGCCGACGACGGCGATCGGTTGGCCGATCATGCGCGCCTCGTTGAGCGGGAACTGCGAGGCATACCCGGCATCGGTGCCGTGGTGTCTTCCGCTGCACTGGTGCGGCCGGAACTGGTGGTGCGTCCCGACTTCGCACGCGCTGCCGACCTGGGAGTCACCTCTCGCGCGATCGCCGATACCCTGCGCGTGGCAACGCTGGGTGACTATGTCCAGGACCTGGCCAAACTGAACCTCAGCGAGCGGCAGGTTCCGGTGCTAGTGAGGCTGGCCGACAGCGGCCGCAACGACCTGGAAACGCTGCGCCGATTGCCTGTCCCCGGGGTCCGCGGTCCGGTGCCCTTGGAGAGCGTGGCGGACCTGGCGCTGCTGTCCGGCCCCGCCGAGCTGACCCGTTACGACCGGCAGAGAAACATCAGCCTGAAAGTCGCGCTCAATGGACTGCCGCTGGGCGATGTGGAACGTGCGGCAATGGCATTGCCGAGCCTGTCGCGGCTGCCGCACGGCATCACGATGGCGCCCGCGGGTGATGCCGAAGCCATGAGCGAACTGCTGGCGGGCTTCGGAATGGCAATGGCTGCCGGGGTAATGTGCGTTTACATGGTGCTGGTACTGCTGCTGAAGGACTTTGCGCAGCCGCTGACGGTACTTGTAGCGCTGTGCCTGTCAATACCAGGAGCGTTCGTGGCGCTGTTGCTGACTGGGCAGAGCCTGTCGATGCCTTCGATGATCGGCTTGATCATGCTGATGGGCATCACCACCAAGAACGCGATCCTGCTGGTGGACTACATCGTGATCGCGCGCCGCGAGTTGGGCATGAATCGCCGCCGCGCAGTGGTGGATGCCTGCCGCAAGCGCGTGCGACCGATCGTGATGACCACCATTGCGATGGGCGCGGGCATGTTGCCGGTGGCGCTGGGCCTTGGGGCTGATCCGAGTTTCCGCGCACCGATGGCGATTGTGGTGATCGGCGGCCTGCTGACATCGACGGTGCTGTGCCTGTTGATCATCCCGGTGGCCTACTGCGCGATGGACGACCTGGTCGGAGGTCTGCGCAGGCGAACGCGTCCTGTCGCCGCTGGTACAGCTGGTTCGTTGGGAGTATCAGCATGATTGTCATGATGATCGTGATGGCCGGAATGTTGATCTACATCTCGGTGTGCATCCTGTATGTCTACCGCTTCCGTGGACAGCAGCGATACCAGGGGTTTTCGCAGTACCTGCGCAAAAGCTGGCCAGTGTTCGCACCGCTCAACTGCCTGCTGTACATGGCCACGGCACGCGAGGCGCGGCAACCGGTACTGAAACCGCATTACATTGAGGGCATCGAGCGGCTGCGCCGCAACTGGCGAAGGATCCGCGACGAAGCAATGGAACTGCATGCGTCCGGCGCGTTCGAAGCGGCGTCGGCACCGGGGTCGGCCGGGCATCATGATCTTGGTTTCCGTACGTTCTACAAGCGCGGCTGGCGCAAGTTCTATCTCAAGTGGTACGCCGATCCACACCGGTCGGCAGAGCGCCTGTGCCCGGCCACGGTGCGGCTGCTGGAGGGCATACCAGGGATTCGTGCCGCGATGTTCTCGGTGCTGCCTGCGGGCGCGGAGCTGAGCATGCATTCCGATCCACTTGCCTGCTCCCTGCGTTATCACCTGGGACTGGATACGCCAGGCACGGCGGACTGCTACATCTGCGTGGACGGCCACTTCATAACCTGGCGCAATGGCGGAGACTTTGTTTTCGACGAGACCTACCCGCACTTCGCACGCAACGACAGCACCACGAATCGGGTGATCCTGATGTGTGATGTGGAGCGTCCGATGAACCTGCTGGGGCGTGCCTTCAACCGCCTCTATGCCAGACTCGCCTGGGCGATGACGGTGCCCAATACACCCGAAGACCGGCAGGGGCCGATCAGCTGGCTGTTCGCCCGTCTGGCGCCCCTCCGCGAGGTCGGGGTGGCGCTCAAGCATCGGCATCGCCTGGTGTATACGCTATTGAAGTACCTGCTCAACGCCAGCCTGCTGCTGCTTCTCTTCGCAGCGATCATTGGCGTGATAGGGTTTCTCTTGAGGCTGTTCGGCCTACTGGGGATGTCATGAACAGGGAATCGCTGTCCATCCTGATAATCGAAGACAACGCGCAGCTTGCGGCGAACCTTTACGATTTCCTGGAAGCCTGCGGACACACCCTGGACGCCGCACCCGACGGTCTTTCTGGCCTGCACCTGGCCTCGTCCAAGGACTATGACGCGATTGTCCTGGACTGGAATCTGCCCTGCCTGGACGGGCTGACCGTGTTGCGGCGCCTGCGCGGCGAGGCAAAGAAACACGTACCGGTGATCATGCTGACCGCCCGCGACCAGGTGGCTGACAAGATTGATGGATTCGAGGCAGGGCTGGACGACTACCTTGTGAAACCGGTGGCGCTACCGGAGATCGAGGTCCGGCTGCGTTCGCTGGTGGCGCGGCGCCGCCATGCCGGCGCCACCGACAACGTGCTGCGGGTGGGCGATCTGGCCTTCGACCTTGGCACCCTGCAGGCGCACCGGGCCGGCAGGAAGATCACCCTGACCCGTACCGGCCGCCGTCTTCTGGAGCTGTTGATGCGCGAGAGCCCGCAGGTGGTAACCCGGGCAAAGCTGGAGCGCGTGGCCTGGGGCGAGGTCGCGCCAGGGACCGATCTTCTGCGCTCACATATGTACGTGTTGCGCCGCGCCCTTGAACAGAATGAAGAAGCACCGTTGCTGCATACCGTAGCCGGGTCGGGCTACAGGTTGAGCCCAGGTGAATAGTCCGCCGCGCCTGCGTGGGGTTCACTGGTGGACCAGCGTTGCTCTGATCCTGCTCGGCCTGCTGGTATTGTTCGCCATCGCAGTACAGAGCTTCAGCGGCCAACTGTTGATGGAAGGTCGCTACTGGGAAGATCTGACCGGCGCGATCTCCGACGACCATGCAGAACGGGTCCGCAGCGGCCACGAAGACGCACTGCCCAGCGAAGGACTGGTGCGCTCCTGGTACCTGCGCGACGGCGTCGTTCCGTCCGGCTTGCCACGCCAGCTGGCCCACCTGCCGCCGGGCATCTACACCTCCGAAGCGTCGCTCTTTGGCGATGCGGTGAACCTGGATAGTGGGGAGACCTACCATGCCGTGGTGGCTGGCCTGCCACATGGCAGGCTGGTAACCGTAGTGAACATCGAGCCGCTTGAGCAGCAGCAGAATCATTACGCGCGCCTCAGCCTGCTTTGGATCCTGTGCTTTGCTGCGGTCATTGGTGGCTTCATCGTCTGGCTGCATGCCAACCTCGTGCGCCCGGTGCGCGACCTCGCTGCCCGCATGCAGGCCATCGATCCCAGCGATGCCAGCGCACGCCTGCCCACAGACTATCCGCGAGAAGAAATACAGGTGATCGCGCAGGCCAGCAATGCCCACCTGGAACGCGTGGCTCAATTCATACAACGTGAGCGCAGCCTGTTGGACCAGGCCAGTCACGAATTCCGCACTCCCATTGCGGTGATTGCCGGGGCGGCTGATGTCCTGCGGCAGCTTCCACTGCCAGCTGCCTCGCAGCCAGCGCTGGCACGCATCGAGTACGCGGTGGAGGACCTGTCTGAAACGATGGTCGCGTTGCTCTACCTGGCCCGTGAGGCCGGACCGGGCGTTGAAGACGCGGAGATAACCGCACTGCATGACTTCCTGCCACGCCTGGTGCTCGATCATGAATACCTGCTTCGCGGCAAGGACGCCCAGCTCCGCCTTGGCGCGCTGGAGCCAACCTTCGTCGCGGCGCCAGAGGCGATGGTGCGCATTGCGGTAAGCAACCTGATCCGCAACGCAATCGAGAACACCGATGTGGGATTCGTAGAGATCGTGCTTTCGCAGGGCAGGGTGGCTGTGATCGATTCGGGCAGTGGCTTCGACCCGGTGGAAGCTGCGCGACGCTACCGGGACAGTCTTCGTCAACCGGCTCCGATGCGGGGCCAGGGACTGGGACTGTTCCTGATTGGGCGCATCTGCGAGCGCTTCCGCTGGACATTGGGAATCGACTCAGGCGCACGCGGTACCCGCGCGACCCTGGATATGTCAGCCAGTGTAGTCGAGGTGCCCTGATCGTACAGCGGCTATTAATGCGCTGAGCTCCACCCACGACATTGTGGCGACATCGCCACTTCATTCTCACCTGGAACCGGCCGCGTGCATTCAGCGCGGCCTCTCCCGCAGCAGCGGGCTCTCTTCCTGGTGAGGTCTGGCGTCCCATGATCAAGTTTCTCTGTCCCGTATTGGCCTGCAGTCTGTCGTTCGCGGCGTTGGCGCAGGAGGGCCCCGGCGGCGGTCCCGATGACCAAGGCCCCCCACGCTGGGGGCTGGGCCTGGCAGCCGTGGTAACAGACAGCCCCTATGCCGGTGAAGGCACCCGCGTGATGCCGATCCCGCTGGTGAGCTACCACGGCGAGCGGTTCTACTTCGAAGGGCTGGGCGCCGGCTGGGTGTTCCTCAAGAACGATTCTTTTGAACTGGCCGCTGTAGCCAAAGGGCGCATGGATGGGTTTGATGTAAAGGACCTGGGCCGCAGCGAGCTGGCACGCAACGGGGTGGACTACCGCTTGCTGGACGATCGCGACATGGGCCTGGACCTGGGTGCCAAGGTCAAGTGGTCCGGCCGTGGCGGCGAACTTGAGGCCGAACTGCTGGCCGATGCCACCGACACCAGCGGCGGTCAGGAGTTCTCGCTGCAGTACGGCTACGGCTTTGATGTGGGCAAGGCCCGGCTCACCCCGAATGCGGGCGTTACGTGGCAGTCCAAGGACATGGCCAACTATTACTACGGCACATTGAAGGAAGAGGTGGCGCGCGGCGTGGTCGACTACAAGCCCGGCGCGGTAACCATCCCGCACGTGGGCGTGAGCTACTTCAGGCCGCTGGGCGAGAAATGGATGCTGATGGGCTTTGCGCAGTACAAATTCCTGCCGGACAAGATCACCGACAGCCCCTTGATCGAACGCGATACCAGCGGGAGTGCAACGCTGTTCATCGGGTTCTCCCGCGGGTTCTGAGCGCCGAGCGTGCCATGCTGGCAGGGGCGTCGCGATGGCATTCGCAAGTCCCCAGCTGTCGGATTCCGGGCCGCGGACTTGGGATGTCTATCGGCCCAGGGCAAACCCGATCTTGGGCGATAGCGGACATTGGCAGGTGAATGGGGCAGGGAAGCAGTCCAGCTCTAGGATCAGGGATGTTTATCGGGGGTAGGGCGAGTGTCCGCTTCTGCCCGGAGGCGGACATCGCCCTTCCGCGTTGGACCACGCCCTAGAACTTCATCCTCACGCCGCCGTTCACCACAAATCCCTCCAGCGGCGCCCATGCATCCACGGTCCACTGGCCATCATCGGCGCGACGAGGCCGCAGCATCCGGTTGTAGTCGGTCTGGCGGACGTTGAGGATGTTTTCCAGGTTGAGGAACAGGCTGATTCTTCCCAGAACAATCTCTCCCAATGCACCCACTTCCAGATACGGCCGGCTGCGCCGACGCCAGGGGTTGTCATCCAGCGCCTGGATGCCGGTGTAGTAGGCTTCGAGCCCCACGCGGCCACGATCATGCTGCTCCCACATGGCAACCAGTCCTGCGCTGTGCCGGGGCGTGAGCGAGACCGGGCGGCGGCCAGCGCCTTCCGCACCGGGTTCGCGCGCGTCGGTGTAGACATAGCTGCCGGTCACCGTGACGTCCTGCCAGCGGTAGCGCAGCAGCAGTTCACTGCCACGCGTGCGGGTGACACCCGCCACATTGATCAGCTGCACACGTTCACCCGGGGCGGTCGCAGACTCCACCAGGCGTACCGCATGGTCGATGTCGGATGCGAACACGCTGAGATTCAATTCCCACGGGCCCTGCACGTAGCCTGCATCGATGGACCCGGTGGTAGCGATCTCCGTGCGAAGGCCACTCAGCGGCTCCAGCCGTGACAGGCCAGCGGCCTCGATCTGCTCGACAAAGGGGGTAGGCGCGTAGAAGCCTCTGCCGATCGAGGCGCGCAGAGTCCACGCATCAGGGCGGAACAACAGTGATACGCGGGGGCTGAAGTGCCCGCCATAGGCACTATGCTGATCCCAGCGCGCACTACCGGACAGCGTGAGGTCATCGCGCAGCGCCTGCTCGGCCTGTACGAACAGGGCGGGCACCGTGTAGCGGTAATCAAACTGCGGGTATCGCGCGGAACGGAACCGGTCCTGCTGCGCGGCAATGCCCGCCAGCCAGCTGGTGGCGCCTGCGCCGGACGCATAGCTCACTTCGGCAAATCCGGTCTGATGGGTGTCGTTGTCCTGCTCAGGGCCATATCCGTGGTCGTGATCGGTGGACATGGCCGATGCGCGCAGCTGCAGGTGGTCGCTCTCGCGCACCGGAACATCGACCACGGCACCCGCGTCAACGCGCTTCGTGCGCTGTGTGAGAGCGAAGGGCTGCCCATCGGGCGCCCGTTGACCGGGCAGCGTCCCGCCCAGCCGACTCTCGCGCATTGCGCCTGCCGTCAGCAGCGCACGCGCTCCATCGTCCGATTCCCAGAACAGACGCGGCCGGACCGTGGCTCGCTCGTAGCCGGGGATGTCAGCCCAGCCGTCTCCGTCCAGGTCCTGGCGGTCCTGGCGATGGTAGCCACCCACCACCGACAGGCCCCAGTGCTCGGCCAGCGGCCCGGCTGCGTAGCCAGTCACGTCCTGGCCGCCGCGGCTGGTGGCATTGAGCAGCATTTCAGCCTCGGCGGTCTCCTTGGGCCGACGCGATATCAGGTTCACCACGCCGCCCAACGCTGCCGGGCCGTACAACGCCGATGCGCTGCCCTTGATGATCTCGACACTGCCCAGGTCCGTCGGGGGAATCTGCAGCAGGCCGATGGACGATGACTGACCGCCGTACAGCGGCAGGCCATCGGCCAGCAGCTGGGTATACCGGCCGCGCATGCCCTGGATGCGGATATTCGACGCCCCCATGCCCGGCGAGGTGTTCTGCACCCGCACGCCCGCCGTCTCGGCCACAAGCATGGAGACGTTGCCCGGCGACATCAGCAGCTTTTCCTCGATCTCCTCCTGCGATACGACATCTACCCGGATCGGTTCGTCGGAAACGCGACGCCCTGACCGGGTGGACTGCACCACCACCGCATCCAGCTCCACGGCGTCATCGTGGTGGTCGTCGTGCGCGGCGGGTGGTTCATGCGCACTTGCCGAGGCAGCGGCGGACAGCAGGGCGGCGCTCAACGCCAGGGCAAGCGGATGGGGAAACAGGGTCATGGGTCGTCAGGGCGGGCAGGCCGCGCGGTGGCGAAGTGGCCCGGTCTTGTAAACCTTGATGCAGCTACAAGGTCAAGCGGCGGCCTTCGGCTGAAGTGCTTCCAGCACCCTGCAATCGGCTACGCGCCCGCCCGGGCAATTGCCGATCATCCGCTGCAGTTCGCCCTGCAGCGCCTGCAGGTCGCGGATCCGGCGCGCGATGTCGGCGATATGCGCCTTCACCACGTCGTCCACCGAGCTGCATTCGTGTTCGCGCTGCTCGCCAAAGGCGATCAGCTCGCGGATCTGCTCGATGGAAAAGCCCAGCTCACGGGCCCGGCGCACGAATGACAGCCGCCGCTGGTCCTGTGCGCTGTAGTAACGGTAATTGCCGTCCGACCGCAGCGGCGGCTGAAGCAGGCCGATCTTTTCGTAATAGCGGATGGTCTCGGCCTTGGTGCCGGTCTGGCGGGCCAACTGGCCGATGGTGAGGTGAGCGGACATGGGCTTGACCTTGTAGGGACTACAGGGTTGATAACGGCTGCCTCACCTCTTTTCAAGCCCAGGCCAGGCCTGGCCGGAGATACCCATGGATCACTGCTGTGGCCACAAGCGCCAGGAACTGGAAGCGCTGGCACTCCACAGTGCGCAACGGCGCGTGCTGGTGGCGGTACTGATCATCAACCTGGCGATGTTCCTCATCGAATTCGGCGCAGGCATCGTGGCGCGCTCCAGCGCGCTGCAGGCCGACGCTGTCGACATGCTGGGCGACGCCATCGTGTACGGCCTGAGCCTGTGGGCGGTGAACCGGGGTGCGCGCTGGGAAGCCGGTGCAGCCCTGGCCAAGGGGGCGCTGATCCTGGGCTTCTTTGTGTTCATCGTGCTGGAGGTCATCGCCAAGCTGGCAAACGGCGTACCCCCTTCCAGCGGCGTGATGCTCGGCTTCGGCGCCATCGCGCTGGCGGCCAATCTGGTGTGCCTGGCGTTGCTGTGGCGGTTCCGCACGCTCAACATCAACATGAAAAGCACCTTTGCGTGCTCGCGCAACGACGTCGCCGCCAATATCGGCGTACTGGTGGCTGCCGGTGGCGTCGCGCTCACCGGTCGTGGCTGGCCGGATATCGTGGTAGGTGTGGTCATCGCGCTGCTGTTCCTGAAGTCCGCGGTTGGCGTCATCAGCGAAGCGTGGCCCGCATGGCGCGCGGCTGCGAAAGCGTGAGGTGAGGCAAGGGGCTCCGGCGGCATGCCGGAGCCCGCGGGACTCACTTTTCCTGCAGGAACGTCAGCAGGTCCTGGTTGACGCGATCCTTGTGCGTGTCGGTCAGGCCATGCGGCGCGCCCGGGTACACGATCAGCCGGGCGTTCCTGATCAGCTTTGCCGACTGGCGGCCGGAGATGTCGATCGGCACGATCTGGTCGTCATCGCCGTGGATGACCAGCGTCGGCACATCGAACTTCTTCAGGTCGGCGCGGAAATCGGTTGCCGAGAACGCAGCGATCGAATCGTAGGTGTTCTTGTGGCCGCCCTGCATGCCCTGCGCCCACCACGCATCGATCAAGCCCTGAGACACCTTCGCGCCCGGGCGGTTGAAGCCGTAGAACGGGCCCGACGGGATGTCCTTGTACAGCTGCGCGCGGTTGTCCATCTGCGCCTTGCGGATGCCGTCGAACACTTCAATCGGCAGGCCGTTGGGGTTGTCGGCGGTCTTCAGCATGAACGGCGGCACCGAGCTGATCAGCACCGCCTTCTTCACCCGGCCGGTGCCATGGCGGCCGATGTAGCGCGCCACTTCGCCGCCACCGGTTGAGAAGCCCACCAACGTCACGTCATGCAGGTCGAGCGTGTTGATCACCGTGGCCAGGTCATCGGCGTAGTGATCCATGTCATTGCCTTCCCACGGCTGGCTGGAGCGTCCGTGGCCACGACGGTCATGCGCAATGACGCGGTAGCCGTGGTTGGCCAGGAAGATCATCTGCGATTCCCAGCTGTCCGAGTTCAGCGGCCAGCCGTGGCTGAAGGTGACGACCGGGCCGTCCTTCGGGCCCCAGTCCTTGTAGTAGAGCTGCACGCCATCGGCGGTGGTGATGTAGCTGGCGGTACGCGCGACGCTGGTGATCGGCGCCGGCTTGGCAGGTTCGGCGGCCTGCGCGGACAGGCCGGCCTGGACCGAGAGGGCGAGGGTGGCAACGGCCAGGGTGCGGGCGAAAGTGTTCATGCGGGAACTCTCATGGGTGGGTGGTGAGGCGTACTTTGCGCCTGCAATCAGGCGCCTGGGTGATGCAATGTCCGGATTTCTTGATAGATCGTCTTGCACGGATGTGCGCACCCGAGACGCTGCCCATCGCGCCTTGACAAGGTAGAACGATCGTTCTACCTTATGGCCATGCACAAGACCGGCACCGACACCGCGCAGAAGATCCTCGCCACCGCCGAGGCGCTGATCTACCAGAACGGAATCCATGCCACCGGCATGGACTTGCTGGTGAAGACCTCCGGCGTAGCACGCAAAAGCATCTACCGGCACTTTGAAAACAAGGACCAGGTAGCCGCGGCGGCATTGAACGCGCGTGACGTGCGCTGGCTGACCTGGTTCCAGCAGGAGTGCGACAAGGCCGACAGCCCGGAAGCGCGCATCCTCGGCATGTTCACCGTGCTCAAGGGCTGGTTCGAGTCCGAGGGCTATCGCGGCTGCGCCTTCATCAATACCGCGGGCGAGGTGGGCGACCCCGACGATCCGATTCGCCACATCGCAAAACACCACAAGCAGAAGCTGCTGGATTACACGCTGGAACTCACCACGCAGCTGGATATCGAGCAGCCGGACGTACTGGCGCGGCAGCTGCTGGTTCTCATGGAAGGCGCCATCACCGTCTCGCGCGTGATGGGCGACAACAACGCCGCAGACACTGCCAGGGATGTTGCAGAAGTGCTGTTGGAGCAGGCCAGGCGCTGACGCCTGAGCCATCAAAACCCGTCGAAGCACCCCGTTCATCCACTTGATTGGAGGCCCCACCGTGTCCACTGAAGCACCCCGTCCGCCGCTGCCGCCGTTCACCCTTGAATCGGCCATCGAGAAGGTTCGTCTTGCCGAGGATGGCTGGAACTCCCGCGATGCCGACAAGGTCGCGCTGGCCTATTCGCTCGACACCCGCTGGCGCAACCGCGCCGAGTTCACCCACGGCCGCGAGGAAGCGCGGCAGTTCCTGGCCCGCAAATGGAAGAAGGAACTCGACTACCGTTTGATCAAGGAACTGTGGGCCTTCAGCGGCAACCGAATTGCCGTGCGCTACGCCTATGAATGGCACGACGACTCCGGCAACTGGTTCCGTTCCTATGGAAACGAGAACTGGGAATTCGGAGCGGATGGGTTGATGGAGCATCGGTTCTCGAGCATCAACGACATGCCGATCAAGGAGAGCGAGCGCAAGTTCCATTGGCCGCTGGGGCGTCGCCCGGATGATCACCCGGGGCTGTCTGACCTGGGCATGTGAGCACGGCCGGCCGACGTTCGCTTCACCCTCCATTGCGTAACCTGCACGCCACAGCACGTCATGCCTCACGGTGAGGCATGACGCGCACCAAGGCTGGAATCGAGTGCTTTCACTCGCAGAACAGGAGGCAGGACGCGACCGTGAAGGCAGTTCCCATCATCATCGCCGCAGCACTGGCCGCGCCCTCGCTTGATGCACGCGCGGCCAGCGAAGACCGCAACACAGCGCCTCATTTCGATCTCGGTGGCGCCGTTCGATTCAACTATGGTTGGCTCGATTACGGGCCCACCAGCCGCCTGCAGCTGGAGCTGCTTCGCGCCGACATCGACGCCGGCAGCGGGCCTTTCTCCTTCTCCGCGCAGTACCGCTGGTACGACGGCTTCGATGCAGTCCATCATGCCTACGCGGGATGGCAGTTCACCGACGCCACGCAGCTGAAGGCCGGCATCCAGCAGGTGCCGTTCGGGCTGCTGCCCACGGTCTCGCAGAGTTTCTGGTTCGGGTCCGGCTACTACCTGGGCATCGAGGACGACTACGACCCGGGCGTGGTGGTGATCCACCAGGCCGGCAATACCACCTGGCACCTCGGCTGGTTCTCGGGTGACGAGTACGGAACCGGGGCGCGCTACGACCGCTATTCCTTCGATGTGGCACAGACCGATGCGTTGCCGTATCGCGAACGGCAGCGGTTCAATGTGCGCGTCGAGCAATCCCGCGACTGGGCCGGCGGCGAGCTGCTGGTTGGCGCATCGGCCTTCGCAGGCAAGGTGCAGAACACCCGCAGCCGCCGCCATCACGACCACCAGGCCGCCGCCGTGCATGCGCAGTGGAAGCGCGATGGCTGGACTACCCAATTGCAATGGGCGCGCTACCGCTACAGCGTGCCCGGCGAACGCATTGCGCTGTCGGCGTTCCAGGCCCCGTTTGAAATCGCGGCCGAGGCCGATGTGCCCAGTGCGAACGTCGCCTATTCCTTTGGCCAGCGCGGCTGGCTGGACGATGTGACCTGCTACAACAACCTCAGCATGACGCGCCCGGTGGGGCACAGCAGCGGGGTGCGCGACTCCTGGCAGAACGTCACCGGCTGCAGCCTGCAGAAGGGCGTGATGCTCACCTATGTCGACTGGATTGCCGGCCGCAACATGTGGTTTGCCGGCGGCGATGGCATCGGCATCAACAACGGCGGACCTTCGCGCTGGCATTCGCGGCTGAACCTCAATATCGGGTTCTATTTCTGAAAGCTGCCGCGCCGCCGTAGCCAGTGCCCCTGTAGAGTCGAGCCATGCTCGACTACGGCATGCCACATCGCACCCCATCAGGCACCTCGCCAGCCAACATCTGCAACGCCCGATCCATCAGAACAGGCTCCGGCACGCCCGCCAGCACTTGCTCCAGATAGTCCACGGGTTGCAACTGCCATTGAAGCAGCGCACGCAACGGCAGAACGGCGGGCGCCCGCTGATTCGCATCCAGTGAGACCTGCAACAGCACATGCTGCGGCCGCTTCTCCAGCCACAACACCGGCACGCCCCTGCAATGAATCTGGAAAGAGGCGTCTTCATGCCGTTCCACAAACTGGAAACCGTGCCCTGGCCGAACTTCCACGAACTGGATCGCTTGCCGGCGCAGCTGTGAGAAGTGATCGTTGGAGATACGGTGAAACGCGATAGGCGAGGGGACGGGTGGCTCAAACCGCTGCGCCCCTGCGGCAGTCACGGCCCCAACGCACAGGGCCGTGGCCGCCCAACTGCACCAGGCCACTCAACCCTCCGGGCGCACTCGCGTGCTGGCGTGCGCGGTGAGCCCCAGCCCGGCCATGATCAGCCCCTCCATGATGCGCGGGCCGACGTCTTGCTCCAGCTCGCCGTTCTCTCGGGCGCGCTGCGCGGCCAGCAGGATCTCCATCACCACGCGAAGGCCCGCCAGCGAGCAGTCGGTGTCGGCCAGGGCGATGCGCCGGCCCGGCATCAGGTGGCGCTCTGGCCAGGGCTGGCCATCGGACGTGGCGCCCGAACCGATGCTGTGCAGCAGGGCAATGAGGGTGTTCCGGTCCAGTACGGGGCCGTTCGCGGGCTCCTCCTGGATCGGTTGCGGGGCAGGGGAGTAGCGCTTGGTCATGGCAGTGCTCCTTGCGGGCAGGCAGAAGCCGCCACCGATAAAGGTGGCGGACGGTGCGAGGTTCGAAACCCGGTCTACGCTAAACCGGCAGGCACGAGGCCTCCACGCACCGCCCGCCATAGCCGGCCGACGGATTGCCAGCCGGCACCACCTGACGGGTGATGCCGGCTGGCAAGCGTTTACTTCAGCGTAGAACCGGGGTTTCGAAGCCCGACCACCGGTACTCGGTGGCATGGAGAGGAATACGCCCGGTTGTGCGCGATGCCAATGCAGTAAGGCCGATCCCGTCACCACATTCAACATTTTCAGAATCGTTGTATATGTCGCAAAGTGGCAGAAGCCTTGAGCTGCAAGGCTATTTGCCCAATCGTAGGCGCAATCCCGTGTGCTGTCGGCTTTCGCCAAGTTGAACCAAGAGCGAGGCGGATGCGACAAGCACGGCAAGACCACCAGCCGTCAGGAACCCTTCATTGCTGCCTTGGCCCGCTCAAGCCAAGCGGCATTGTGGGGGCGCGCATGGCGCGAGCAGTGCCGGGCCGAATAGCGGGGATGGGAAGGGTGGGATGAGCTAGCAGGCGCTCTGGCGTGAGCGGATGGCGCGCCCCGCGGAATACATGGTTGCCAGTACGGGGAGTCCGATTCCAATACGGGGCATGTGTGCCGCCTCATCCGTGTGGGGGTTGGCATTAAAGTGGGCGAGGGCTGGCCGCCCGTGATGCGTCACATAAATTGGGGTCAAATCTGCAGAGTGCTCCGCTACGCACCGCTTGTTTCAGTGGTGGAGAACTTGCTGTCTAGGTACTGAAAGACGGTCCTTGCAGCATTGATGGCAAGGATGGCTTCATCTCTATCTAACAGAGCATCATTCGCATGAGCCAAGCTGCCATGGTTTCGAGCCGGATTAAGGCAGTCGATTACATTGCTCAGCGACCTAAGAACATTGTTCATCGCGTCAGATTGGCACCCTAAGTCACGTAGGCCGGGGTGCTCTGTCCGAAGAAGCTTGAACAAGTTGGTGATTGTGGCGTTCGGAGCCACTTCGATGCCTTGGGTCTGACAGATGGCCTTAAGATATGCGTGAAGTGCGGTGTGGATTCGATCCACTGCGTGAGTTGGCCCCGCACTTTGAATAAGCGTATTGACGTCAGCCAGGGCGCGCTTCAGGACGTTGCTGGTGATAGCTGGACTGCTAGCCTGAACAGAAAGCCCATCCGCACAGCGCTTAGCCATCTGCAAAAGCTGTCGGTACGCTTGGGGGGTCCGAAAATGCTCTGTGCCTTGCGGGTACTTCCGCGCGATACCCCGGAGGATGGCCGCCTGCTGGAACGCTTCAGTGCCCGAAAGCACCGAAATGAAGCGCTCCCGAATGGTGCTGCCGGCGAACTGATCTACTTCAATGTCCAAGTCGCAGAACGCGGGGTAGAACTCCCGATGGGTTCGATGTGTGAAATCGCCAAGAAATCCACCTTCGACGCCCAGGTACTGATGGACAACCCAGTGAATCTCACTGCTTCGCAACTCGCCCACAGACCCCCCCAATCGGCTGGAACACGCGTTATATTGGGCGCATTATAGACACAGGCTTTCAGGGGGATGCTTGGAGACTTCGCTCAGGCAGACCCCATTCAGGGGATAGTCGATGGATCAGACGGCAGCGGCAAAGGCGAGCGAAGCATCTTCTTCGCTTCGAGGGACGGGCAGCTTAAGGGATAAGGTCGAGAAGGCTCGCTTGGAGCTTTTGGACTTGTCCACCCGAAATCGACTACTGCATACCCCGCGCGGTGGCCGAGCCAAGACTGTCGAGGTCGTTCATGAGTTGGCTAAGGCGATGTACCAGACCTTGGTCATTGATGGTAAGCGATTCACCTTTGTGGCGGGCAAAGAAGACCCAAAGCAAGGCAGCCCACTACTTGATCTTGAAGATGAGGAAGAGATAGTCCTGCTCGACGAGGTGCCGGAAGATCTGGAACTCATCGCGCAGCCAGACTTCGAGCTGGATGAAAACGGACGCGTCAAAGCGCACTGGGATGCCCAACTAACTACCCGTCTGACGCCAACCGGATTGCAGAAGCGTCTGCTGGATCTCTACACCGATGCTCGCACTCTTCAAGAAGAGCAGGGCGTCAACGTTCTCTATCTGGCGGCTGGCTATCTACGCTGGCGTGCCACTTCTACCCCGCAAACCGATCGCTTCGCTCCATTAGTGTTGATCCCCGTTCAACTGGAGCGAAGCACAGCGGGAGAGAAATTCCACCTCAAGTGGACCGGCGACGAGATCCAAGCCAATTTGTCGCTGCAACTATTCTTGCAGCGCGAGTTCGGACTCCGCCTACCCAACATCGACGAGTTCGAGACGTTGGATATTGAGGCCTATATGGCTTCGGTTGAAGCGATGTTGGACGGAAAAGAGACTTGGGGCGTACTTCGCGATGACGCCATTCTTGGCCTGTTCTCGTTTGCCAAGTTCATGATGTATCGAGATCTCGACCCACAAAGCTGGGAAGGGATTGGCGGGATGGAGGCTATTCCGATGCTTCGCGGCGTCATGCAGGATGGCTTTCCTGGCGCAAGCCTGACCGATGAGTCCAGTGATCTCGACCGCATCGTGCCACCCAGCAAAATGCGTCATGTCGTTGACTGCGATTCATCGCAAGCCCTCGTTGTGCACGATGTACTCCAAGGTAGCAGCATCTTGGTTCAGGGGCCGCCCGGCACGGGAAAATCCCAGACCATCGCCAACATCATTTCCGCTGCAGTAGCTGAGGGAAAGCGCGTTCTATTTGTGGCTGAAAAGATGGCTGCGCTTGAAGTCGTGAAGCGCCGCTTGGACCACGTAGGTGTCGGTGTGGCTTGTTTGGAGCTTCATAGCAACAAGGCCAACAAGCGTTCTCTCCTAGAAGAGCTCCGGCAAACGTTGAGCCTCGGCGACCCTAAACGAAACAGCACTGCGCCTATCATCGAGCAGCTCACGGAGCGGCGGGATACCCTCAATGCCCATGCGGAGCGTCTTCATCAGCCGCATGCGCCCTCGGCACTAACTGCATATCAAGTATTTGGACAGCTAGTTCGCTAGCGACGCCAAGGCTATACGACACAGAGCTTAACCTTGGAAGCGCCAACCACCTGGGCGCCGCATGAGAAAGACGCTCGCGACGCAGTGCTTCGCGAGCTGATCGAGCGTATTGAAGAGATCGGCGTGCCGAATGAGCACGCCTGGAGTGGCGTCCAGAACGATGGACTATTGCCGAACGAGCGCGACCGATTCTTGAACTTGGTTGAAGACCTCTCTGGCCGATTAAGCGCTTGGGAGTCATCGGCTACCGAGCTTCATGCGACGCTGGAACTTCCTCCCCCCGCTCGTTTTTCCGACGCCAATCTAGCTGTCCAGCGGATCAAAGCGCTGCTTGAAGCACCCAACATCGGCTCGGACGCTCTTAAAAGCCCTGTCTGGGAGGACCAAGGGCGTGCGGCGGCTGCTATTAACGCGCTAGAAAGCGCCCAGAAAGCTAAGGCGGCGATTAAGGCGAAGATTAATGTGGAGGCATTGGCGGATAGTTGGGAAGCCACCAAGGTCACGCTGAACGCCTTGCCAAGTAACTTCTTCCTGGCAAAGGAGCTTGTAACGCTGGCAGCTGCACACGGTGCCACGACCCGGGTTCTTCCTGACTTGAAACGGTTGACGCAACTTCTCGCTGAGGAGTCAACGCTGACGCTGGAACTATCCCTTCGACTAGTCGCCATTGCTGAGCGTGCAACAAGCATCCCGGAACTTGACAGGGACGCCTTGGTGGCTCACATATGGGAGCGGGGCGTTGATGCAGTCGAGGAAATCTTGGCAGCCGTTGAAACGGTTCAGCAAGCCAAATCAAACCTATCCTCGACCTTTCGCGACACAGCTTGGAGCAAAGACAGCACGGAGCTTGAGGCGGCGCGCGCGCAACTTGCCATGCGCGGAACTGGCTTGTTCCGTTTTCTCAGCGGTGACTGGCGTCGCGCCAATCGGACAGTTCGCACACTGCTAACGAATCCTAAGCTCCCGGCTCCAGATATGCTTGTGGCACTCGATGTGCTGCTAGACGCTAGGAACGCTCAGAAGAGTATCCTTGAGCATGATGCTCAAGGACGAGAGGCATTTGGATCCAATTGGCAGCGCGAGCGCTCCAATTCATCGTTCCTGCGGGGAGTTGTGGCCTGGATGCGCACGCTACGCCCCTTGGGGAGCGGAGTGCGCGAACGATTGGCCAACATTGGCGACCGGCAACTGGCAACCGAAATTGCCATGCGAGTGAAGCCTGTCTTAGAGGAACTGACTCGTAGCCTTTCACCGGTGCACGAAGCACTACTTGCTGCAGAGTGCAATCCATGGGGAGGTGAGACCTCCCTGAAACGCGTGGCCCTGTCGGAAGTGATGGACAAATCCGCTGTTTGGCAAGCGGCAATGGAGCAGGCTGCGCTCCTCGTCAACGCGACGGAAATCACGATTGAGCAGGCTCTCGCTGTGATTGAGGAGATTCAGCTATCGCAAGCCGCTACTGTCGCTTACGAAACTTTGGCTGACGACGGAGCCTCGGCCTTTGGGCCATTGTGGTTAGCGCTTGATAGCGGACCCAGTGAGCTTCGTCAGGTCGTGGCCTGGATTGAGCGCAGCCCAGAGCTTCGCCTCTTGGCAGCCGGCATTGAGGATCCCCAGTCAGTGCTCGACCAGGCTCAGCGAAGATTATCGTCTGCCGGCGTCTTGATAGGGGAGGTCACAGATCTCTTGGTTGGCTTGCGATTTGACGGCAATGCAGAAATTACCCGCGATCCGAGCCATGCTTCTTTGGATGCACTCAAAGCTCAACTGCGAAGGTGGCAAGCTGACCCAGAAGGGCTTCGGGCCTGGGTGGCATATTTGGCCATTGCCAATGATGCCGAGCGCAAGGGGCTTGGCAGCTTGGTCGGTGCGATTGCCAAGGGCGACTTAGCAGCTTCTGATGCATGGGGCGTTTTTGAACTTTCTTACTATGAAGCCGTACTTCAGGCGCTAGTGCAGCGAGACCCTGCGATCGCAAGCTTTGACGGACAGCGCCAATCTCAGGTGGTGGCAAGCTTTGCGAGCCTTGATCAGGAGCGCATGCTACTGGCTCGGTATGAGGTGATCAAAGCACATCACAGTAAAATCCCGCGTCAAGGTGGCGCCACCGGACCGACTGCCATCTTGATTGGAGAAATGGCTAGAAAGAAGGGTCATCTACCAATCCGGCAGCTGATGCAACGCTGCGCCCCAGCGATCCAAGCGCTTAAACCCGTCTTCATGATGAGTCCGCTATCGGTGGCACAATTTTTGCCGGCAGGCGCCTTGGACTTTGACATGCTCGTCATCGACGAAGCCAGCCAAGTCCAGCCGATCGATGCTCTAGGTGCGATTGCGCGCGCGAAGCAATTGGTGATCGTCGGTGACGAACGCCAATTGCCGCCCACACGCTTTTTCTCCAAGGCGCTTGGCGATGAAGGAGATCGAGACGACGACGAGGGTGGAGCGCAGGCATCAGATGTTGAGAGCATCTTGGGCCTTTGCCGCGCGCGAGGTTTGCCTGAGCGTATGCTCAGGTGGCACTACCGAAGTCGTCATCAGTCACTAATCGCCGTTTCCAATCAGCAGTTTTACGATGGCAAGCTTTTCATCGTTCCAAGCCCCTACACCAGTGAGGCAGGTGTTGGCTTGCGGATGCACCATCTGCCAGAAGCCATCTATGACCGGGGCAATACGCGCGCGAACCCAAAGGAGGCTAAGGCCGTAGCTCTCGCGGTGCTGGCGCATGCGCAGAACACGCCTCAACTCACGCTCGGCGTGGCAACCTTCTCCACGGCGCAGCGCCGCGCCATTTTCGACGAGCTCGAGCTGTTGCGCCGCCAGCACCCGGAAACTGAGGGGTTCTTTGCTGATCATCCAGCCGAACCCTTCTTCGTGAAGAGCTTGGAGAACATTCAAGGGGACGAGCGTGACGTCATCCTCATCTCAGTCGGCTATGGGCGCGATACCCAAGGCCACATGACGATGAATTTTGGGCCCGTAAGCAATGATGGTGGCGAGCGACGTTTGAATGTACTTATCAGTCGCGCCAAGTCGCGCTGCGAAGTCTTTACATCAATTACCGATGAGGATATTGATACAGACAGGGCGAAGGGTAAGGGTACCTATGCCTTAAAGCTCTTCTTGAACTACGCAAGGACAGGCCGCCTCACGTTGACCAATGTGACGCGCGACGCCAAGCAAAGCGTGTTTGAGCAGGAGGTTGCTCAAGCACTTCGTGCACGAGGCTACAGCTTGCACACGGATGTTGGCTTGGCCGGATTCTTCGTCGATATCGCGGTTGCCAACCCGAACGAACCGGGGCGATACGTTCTTGGCATTGAGTGCGACGGACAGTCTTACCGAGATGCCAAGAGCGCTCGGGATCGGGATCGCCTGCGAGAGAGCGTGCTGCGTGACAAGGGGTGGCAGGTCTACCGCATCTGGAGTTCGGATTGGTTCCATCGACCCGACGCTGAGCTCGAGAAACTCGTCACGGCCATTGAACGCGCGATGGCCGATTCGCTCAACTTGGAGCTAGATCCCAAGTGTTCCCACCGTGCGGTGCCCGTTGATGTTCTGACCGTTGAACGCGGTGAATTAGCCGAAATTGGGCTCGTTCAGGCACAGAATCCGTCAGGCATCGAGAACTACGTAGAAGCCAACTTCGCCGTGCCGAGCAGTCAGTGGGAACTGCACCTGGTTCCAATCGGACAACTGGCGAATATTGTTTGCCAGATTGTTGAGGTGGAAGGCCCAATTCATCGGAGCGAGATTGTCACGCGCGCTCGAGGGCTTTGGGGCTTGCAGCGCGCTGGTTCTCGCATACAGCAAGCGATAGAGAGTTCGATCGCTGCAGCGCTGTCGCTAGGCGCGATTCAGATCGTTGATCAGGACTTCTTGGTCATTCCGGGTAACGCTGTCCAAGTGCGAGATCGCTCGATGGTCGAGTCGTTAACTCTGCGTCGGCCTGAATTCCTACCCCCTTCCGAGATAGATTCGGCTTTGATCAAGGTTGCGAATGATAATCTCGGCGCGACGCCTGAGGAGCTGGTGACGACTGTCTCGCGCCGACTTGGCTACAAGAGCACAAGCCCTCAGCTTCGTCGGATCATTCTTGATCGCTGCGAGGCATTAGTAGGGGCAGGGCGATTGAAGGAGAAAGCCGATCTACTGGTGACTGCATGATCTTTGGCTTTCACTTAATATTGAGCACCGCACGTCGGTTAGTCAGTCGCGTGAGTGCCGTCAGCGACCTCTGAATTCAGGAGCCTTCAGCGGTGCGCACTCCGCAACCAGCCCGCGCACCACCCGCCATCGCGGGCAGACGGATTGCCAGTCGGCACCAAATAAATGGTGCCGGACGACAAGTGCAAACTACAGGCGTGCTTCTGGGATTTCGATCCACAACCACCGGCTCATCTCTGTGGCACCACAAGGGAAACATCGGAATGATGTCCCATGGATGTCGATTCGTGCGACTGCCGTTTGCCCCAGGACAGACAAATAAACCCATATGAACAACAAGAGCGCGGCGATCGTCAGCTTCATGTCCAACTTGATGCCACTCTATTTCGGCGAGCGCGATAGAAACTCCTGGTGTGCGCGAGATCTACGGGACGGCACACTTATCATGCCTTTCAGCAAGGAAGAGGATATGGAGAACGAGGGATGGATTAGAGTCTGCTGGCAAGGTGATCCGCAAAGACAAACCGAGGTGTTGGGCCAGCAGATCGCAACGCTTGCACTTGAGCGCTATGTTCGACTGCATGGCATAGGAGTCGATGAAGAAGCGATTGCTGCCGAGCTCTATTTCCTCGCGCGACACTTCACTTTCAAAACCGGCTGCAGTATCTGTCTCCCTCAGCTGAAGGCGCCTCCGCACCCTGCTGTGCGGGTAGTTCAGCGGATGGGAGAGGGCGTTCTCATCAACTTGCTAAGCAAGCTAACGGGCGCCTGACGGCACCAGCAGGTGATTGAGTGCGTCCAATGCCATTCCGACGCAATGTTGCTGATCAGGGACCACTAGGTCATGTCGCCGCGTTCAACCTGATGGCCTTCGGCTGTGACCAGAGACGCCTACGTTAGGAAAGCGAATCCAGCCCAACGCCCGGTCAGGCCCAGTCAGGTCCAGTTGATGGAGCACGTATTCCTGTTACCTCGAAGTCTTTGCATTTCAACAGTCTACAGGGGCAGATCTCCCATCCCTAACAATCTGAATAGGCGGGCACCTAAGGGTATATGTGTTACTTCTCCGCTGGCTACAGGTATTTCTGTTACTAGTTCAGCGCGGAGTCTGACGGGGCTCGAGGATCGGTTGCGCCCCCAGCCATTCGGGAGTAGCGTCCAGAGCCTGTCAGCGACGTTCCCTGACGCTGCTCTCGACAGCGACTCAGAGTCATGTTGACCATGACGCACCACCGAGCCCGAATGCATCTCTGCAGGTGCCCAGACCGCTGCCCGCGCGGATAGGTCTATTTGGAGCGCACGAATGAGTGTCACGACCAAGGCCAGGCAACGCCGACTAGGTGTGCGGCAAGCTCGGACAAGCAACTCGGCAAACCTCTGGACGCTGCAGTCTCCTACAGCTGAGTGCCCGGTGACGCTGAGTGGTGACCTGAGGATGAAGCTTTTCTTTTACTGCGAAGGCGACGCAAGCGTACGTGACGCAGAGTATCGCGAGTCATTGATACAGGTACATCTAGACAGCGGCTCAATCTGCCTTGATGCGCTGACTACGCTGATGGATGGCTCTATTCAGGCGCGGATGATCGATGATGGATCGGACAGGGCTAGGCGAGATATCGAAACACTGAGCGCGGATTGTGTCTATTCAGTCTCCGCTTTCAGCACGCGCGAATTGGGTCAGGCGAAGATGAGGATCCGCAACTGGCAAGCGGCAATCTCTGCTTTTCACCGGTGCCGCGGCTCGGACCTTACTTCCCTGGCAGAGGAGGTTGAATCGGTAGTTCGGCGATGCGGCAAGGTGACCTTAGGAGAGGTCATACGAGCCCTTAACCAAGTGCACCCAGCGGTGGTGATAGGAGCTGCGGTTCTTGCGCTGCGCGCTAGATCCATTGGCTCGGATATGGATGCAAATCCATGGTCTGTGCACACAAGGTTGCTCAGGAGTGAACATGACCGCTCAAATTAAGTTCAACCGGAGAACACTTCCGGCAGATCTTGCCAACTATCATGAGTGGCCGCCCTGTGAAACCAGTCTGTTAGACTCAGGTGATCTGGCGCTATTTGAGCAAAGACGGAAAGCCCTGGTCGCATACTTAGGTGGCCTCCGAACTGCCGAGATTGCCTCGCAGTTCGGGATCGAGCGTACTGAGGTCCTGCGGTACCTCAATCGATGCGTCGCGGTCTTGGGCGATGGCCGCATTGCGGGTTGGGCAGGCCTCATCAAGGGATTTCGCACGCAAGCGCCAACGCGATTCAAGCCCGTAAGCGCGATGCCAAGCCAGTCATTCGGCGGATATACGGGCGCTCTGTCAGCATTGCTTGATTCGCAGCCCGATGTGCAGCTCGCCTTGGACAAATACCTCGCCACTGGCATCACTCCAGGCGGGGCGAAGCGAGGGCGTATCAGCTACAAGGAGGCACATCAGATCTTTCTTGAGCTCTGTCGTGGCACCGGCCTGGGCAAGAATGAATGGCCGTTCTGTGTCGGCCGGTATGGCAGAGAGGCAATCCGGGTATACGTGAAGCAATTCTTCACTGCGAACCACGAGAAGGTTGCATCTCTGCAGTACGGCGAAGAGTGCAGGCAGCGCTCAAGGAGGCCTGGCGGAAAATCCGAAGGGCCCATTGCCCTGGCCCCATTTGAGATAGTAGAGGCTGACGAGCATACGGCCGACATCATCTTTGCCGTGGGCGTGAGTACTCCAAAGGGAGTCAAGTACGTTCCCAGCCGTCGTATGACGCTTATCGTCATCGCTGATAGGTTCACCAACTTCATTCTGGGCTGGGACATCGTTGTCCGCCGGACAATTTCTAGCTCCGACTTCCTCAGGTGCATCGATCATGCGTCCGCTGGACAGTGTCTCTCGAACGAACTGCAACGTGCACTTGAAGCCACTCTCTCAATAGAGGCCGACGCTCCAGAATTGCGCCTTGGATTTGGCAGCCTCTTTGTCGACAACGCGCTCGCGCACCTATCAGACACGGTAGCCGACAGGGTCAGGGCGGAGACTGGCGCTGCAATCTCCTTCGGGGCGATTAGGCGACCGAAACGCCGATCGCTTGTCGAGCGGGTGTTTGGTTGGATGGCATGGAATGTTTTTCATCAGTCACCATCGACCACGGGAAACAGCCCGACGGACACCAGGCGCAACCAGCCGGAACGTCAAGCGGTCAGGCATCAGGTGACCCTTGAAAAGCTGATGGAAGAAACGTCCAAGGCCGTTGCCCGCTGGAACTCAACGCCTACAGAAGCCAATTACGGCAGCAGTCCCACTGACCAAATACTTGAGTACTACTCACCTGGTTCCGGGTGTCTGGCTCCACTAGGCCCCCCTCGTCCCACCCTGACACCTCCGCTTCGAGTGGAGGTGGCTCCCGCTCCCGTTCGCGGGTCTCAGAAGAAAGGCAGACTCCCTCGCGTTAGCTACGCAAGCGTGGAGTACGGCTCGCCGATTCTGGCCACGCGCTGGGATCTGATCGGGCAGTCGGTCACGCTCCATGCAGATCCCTACGACATCTCCCACGTTCAAGCATACACACGCGATGGAAGGGAGCTTGGTGAGCTCGTACCAGTGAGTTCGCGGTGGCAGCATGAGCACTCCCTGGAGATCCGAAGACTGCTCAGATCCAAGATCGAAGGCACTCGGGACGAGCCCATTGGCGACATCGTTGGCTCGGAGCTTCAAGCACTGGCTCAGAAAGCCTTGGATGCTTGCGCAAGAGCCCCACGAACCACGCACGCTGCAACTGTCCTGGCCGAGGAGGGGAGGAAGGGGTACGCGCCGGAGATGTCATCTAGAAGCGCAGGGAAGCGTATCGATACGCAGACACTGGCATCCCGTGTTCGCAAGTCTAGAAACATTGACTTTTCCATCATCGGAAAATGATGAGGTCGACAATGGAGATCCACGAGAGCATTGCCGCAATCCAAGCGACCTACCCATCTTTACGGGACCGGCATCCATTGCTCATGGCGTCGGCCGTACTTCCCACCGCCCCAATCAAAGAGGCGGCCCGCCTGGTCTTTGACCGGGCACAGCGATTTCGCTCCTCAATCGCGTTCTGGGCGCATCCCTTGTGCGGGAAGTCTTCATGCATCTACGCGCTGCAGATGCTGGCGCCTGTCCAGTACCCAGGATCGGCGTTCGTTATCTATGAGCCCTCTTCAAAGGACGTGGCGGCGGAAGGCGCATTGATCGAAGACCTTCTCTCCGTGATCGACTACGAGCCCCGCGTACTTCGCTCCCTTGCAGGAAAGCGCGACCAACTGATGCGGGCTCTCTATGCACTCTCAGTTGCCGGAAGGCACCTCTTCCTGGTGGTTGACGAAGCGCAGAACTTGCACGCCAAGGATCTAGGCTGGTTGAAGCGTATAGTCAACTGGCTAAACACGCATGAGGTCAAAGTAACGGTTGTCCTGTTCGGTCAAAGCCAGCTTTGCACGATGCACCAACAGTTCATGGCCGAGATGCCAGATCTGACCATTAGGTTCATGGCGGAGCTGGTTGAGTTCAGAAGCCTGCAAGATCCGGCCGACCTGCGCGTCGTTCTCAAGTCGTGTGACGATGAGACCGAGTACCCTCGCGGTTCAGGCTGGTCGTATACGCAGTACCTGTGGCCAAACGCCCATGCCGCTGGGTTTCGCTTAGCCAATTGCGCTACAGATCTGTACGACGCATTTCGGTCTCAGTCTGAGGGTGCGGTTGATCGCGAGGGCGTCAGCATGCAGTGGGTAGCCGAAGCACTGATGTTGGTCGGCCAGGACGGGGAAGAAAGTGATACTGAAGGGATGACGATTCCGCAGGAAGTCTGGGAGCGAGCGATCCTTGATTCCGGCTACCGGTCTAGGACCCCTGCAGCGCTGGCCGCGACAGCGATGGGGAGGCGTCGCACACAGAGGTCGCCATGATCGCATGGAGCCGAAGCCTGATCGATGCCTACTGTTCGTCTTGGACCATCATCCAAACATTGGAGTGGTTCAACTGCATTGAGCTGAAGTGGATGCCAGTGCGCCGAGACTGGCGAGTGGCGCTCGCGAGATCGATAGCACATCTCGCAGAACGCGACGCAAACGACGGTGAACTCGTCGATGAGGCAGAGCAGCTTGTTGCTGTTCAGTCAGCTCTGACTAAAAGGTGCCGATGGTTGAAAGATGAAGAACTTCGTTACTGCCCAGCCTGCGTTCAATCTGGGCGCCACTATCAGTACCAACAGGATAAAAGATTTGTGCGTTGCGTCCTGCATCTCGCGCGCTTGCAGACGGGCTGTCCTCACTGTTCAGTGGCACTGGACACAAAAGGATCTCTAGTGCATGGATTCACATGCGATGCCTGTGGCGAGACACTGCTGAAGTATCCTATACCGGGATCCTTGAAGACCAGCGCGAGTGTCTCCTATGCGCGCACACTCGATGAACTGCATCAATGGCTAAAAGATGCCAACGCATCACTCCTCAGATACCAACGAGCATGCAGCGGGCACACATCGATATGCTGGGACGGCGATCAAGCCGATAGCCATGCTGGCACGTATTGGTACGCACTCATTCAACTCCCGAAGTCCATAGTGCGGAACGCGCTGGCACCGACGCCTGCCTCCTTCAGGGCGTTTCGGGCAACCCCTCTAGTGCAGGCACTTCCAGCTAATGACGGTAAAGCGGCGATCAAGCCCTACCAAGACCTGCTCAGATGCGTCGCACGTCAGATAAGGCGCACCTATCTTAAGGGACACTCTCGCTGCCGCATTCATGCAATGAGGTCTATGGGCGGGGGGCGCGCCCGGATCAACTCCTGGTCTCCCGTTACACTCAAACCGCATTTGTGCTGCGCTGGACAGGCGTACGCACTATGGCTGCTCCAGCGGCGCGAAGAGCTGCTAGTTGTCTCCCAAGCAGTGGTAATGAAGGTGTATCCAGGCTCTGAGAATCCTATGCGGCTGCCCGACCTCCACGCGGCGGCAGCTAGTTTCATCAGCTCTTTTGAGGCATGGGTGGCAAATCTTGCACGGATACAGTCGCGGGTTCATCGCTCCAACCGACAGCCTATGCTGTGCGACCCTTTCAGTTACTCCTCACACTGGGCACTGCATCAGCCCGGTGCGACCTGGAGCTGCCCCACACACCTGCGTCTGGGCCACTGGGAAGATCTTGGCCTCTGCGATAAGGGGCTCGTTCAAAAGGAAGATCACGAACTGGTCATAGCCATGGGGCAAGACAGGCGGCGGAGTCTTGCCAGGCTCGCTAAGCCACGGCGACGCCGCGGTCCCGCTACCCCCGACATCCCGCTTTGAAAGTGCTGCGCAACCCATAACCCGAATAATGAACCGCTACCTTGACGGACGCTGCTTCTGCACGGCATTACGACAACGTCGAGAGACTGTCAGGATGGAAGAAGCACCAAACTCGGACATGGCGCTCAACTCTGTCGTAGGCCAGGGCATGCAGGGTAACCCGCGGCAGCAACGGACGCTCGGCCGACATCGCGCACTGTCCAATCTGAATGGCCCGACGTCACCCGATGGCACAGATGATCGACCGCAGCGTCCCTGGTTCCATCTGTTGCTTGTCTCATCGATAAGCGTGCGTTATCGGGGGAAGGCAGGCGCCCGTCCCTTAGTCGAGAGCGTACGCCAGACAGCGAAAGGAATCGGATCAGATAGGTGGGCGCGAAGGCGGCACGACCCTATGTCGATCGGCAGGGCAGTTGGGAACCAGAGGAGTCTTCAAGGGGGTTGCTCCCCCCGACTGGTGTAATGAAAGCAAGTGCGCTCTCCACACTCTAGATACGGTGTACTCACGGCTGCCGACAATGGCGCACGACACACTACTGGCTCCATCCAACTCAGGAGGTGCCACATGGCCACCTGTGATGTCTGCGGCAACAATTACGACAAGAGCTTCACCCTGCAGCAGGGCGGACGCAGCGGAACGTTCGATTCGTTCGAGTGCGCGATCCATGCATTCGCGCCGCGCTGCGCACATTGCGACTGCGCAGTTATCGGGCATGGTGTTGAAGGAAAGGGCCAGATCTTTTGCTGTGCACATTGCGCCGGTCATGCCGGTGTACAGGGTGTAGCGGACCGGGCCTGAGCTGCCTCCGTTCGATCTTGCCGATTACGCAGAGACCAGCGACGAAAGTCGAGAGACCCGGGCTGCGCCGGAGTCCGCCAGCACTGCCAGTGCACGCCGTTTCTGGGAGGGCATCGCCGCCACAGCTTCCAATGCAACCACAACCTCAAACTCCCTCGCGTTGGCGTCCAGCGCCGTGGCAAGGACACACGAGTCGGCCGTCATGCCAGTGAGCCAAAGACGGCGCACTCCCAGCTTGGCCAGCAGAATCGGCAAGGGACTGGCTAGGAACGCCGAGTGCTTGGGCTTGAGCACGAAATAGTGGCCGGGCCGGGGGGAAAGGGCTGTGGCAATTCGCGCAGCCGCCCCCCCGTCCCGCTGGCACTGCTCCACTTGCTGGCGGAAATCCCGCTTCCAGTCAGAAAAGTTGTCATTGGCATAGATGACTGGCCACTTCCGGTCATCGAAGTGATCCCTCAGGCGCCGAATCTGGCGGGCCGCCTTCTCTGCCGCTGGCGCCAGCTCGTCTGCACCCGGGAAGTCGAAGCGACTGAACATGTCGATGATCAGCAGGGCGGTAGAAGGGGGACGTACCATGCCTCAATCTCCTGTCTGGGCATGCGGCGCTTCGACCGGCTTGGACTGTGGCGAATCCTTCTGGCGCAGGAAGATGGTCAGCACAACCAGAGACAGCACGGCCAGAAACTCACTTTGCCAGTTCTGCATCGATTCGAACCAGAACGTGCTGCTGGCCAGGTGCTCGAGAAAGCCCGGCACTGGCAGGCCCTGCAGCTGCTGCTCGGCCTGTTCGGCGCGCCAGCTTCCCAATGCATGCAGCGTAAAGCTGGTCAGGAACAACAGGCCGAAGGCGATGGCAAGCGAATGGCCATAGATGATCTTCCATGCGCCACCACGCCTGACGGGCCAGGGCGTGGGCCCCGGCTCGACGCGATTCTGTTCCTGCGCAGGGTCCAAGGGCCGCGATTCGGCCGAACCGCGCTGGCGCAGGCTCACTGTCAGAAGAACATACATCCCCATCTGCAGGAATTCGCTCTCCCAGTTCTCGAATGTGGCGCTGACAAAATGCCCGGTCGCCAGGTAGTGCCAGAGATCGATCGGCGTGCGTCCGTGCTGCACCAGCTCCTGGTTGTGCACGTGATGTCCCGCAACTGCCTGCCCACCAATGAATACGACGGTGAGCACGAGCAGCACCAGCGAGAGACCGTTGCGTTTCCACATGCAACACCTCGTTCAGGCTGTTTCAATGGCCGTGATGAAGCTTGCGCCGCCAGCGGGCCATGAGCTGTGAATCCGGCGCATCCAGTATGTGAGGCGGACTCAACGCTTTCCTGTTGGATCGGGATCAGGACGCTCGTAGTCCTCGGGTACAGCCTTTGGGCCATCGCCATCGTCGGGCATGTCGTGCTCCTTCCATTTGGCTCGATCATTGCGCCGCTTGTCGGGCGTATGTGCCTTCGACTGATCATCCACGTCCGTGGTCGGATTGAAGGGAAGCTTGTCGGTCATGGGTCGCTCCTGCAGCAGGAGGTTGAAGCGTGCGACCCGTCCGGTTAACGCGGTGACGTCGCGAAATGAACACCATGCACACCGGGATGTCACCGCAGGGGGAGGGGGGTGTTGCGATGCTGGAACCCCCTCTTGCTGGAGAAGCACGATGCAGGCATTGACCTACCACGGCCGCAAGGATGTACGCGTCGAGACCGTGCCCGACCCGGTACTGGCGGCTGATGACGACCTGATCCTGCGTGTCACCGCCACCGCCATCTGCGGCTCGGACCTGCATCTGTACCGGGGCAAGATTCCCGATCTGCACGACGGCGATGTGCTGGGCCACGAATTCATGGGCGTCGTGGAAGAAGTCGGCAGCGGCGTTACCCAGGTCAAGCCGGGGGATCGGGTGGTGATTCCCTTCGTGATCGCCTGTGGTGAGTGCTTCCACTGTCGGCTGGCCGAGTATGCCGCCTGCGAAACCACCAATACCGGCAAGGGCGCCGCGCTGAATCAGAAGGGCCTTCTGCCGCCGGCCGCGCTGTTCGGATACAGCCATCTGTATGGCGGGGTTGCCGGTGGCCAGGCGGAGTTCGTACGCGTGCCCAAGGCGAATGTGGGCCCGCTACGTATTCCGGACGGCGTGGCCGACGAGCAGGTCCTGTTCCTGTCCGATATCCTCCCCACCGGCTACCAGGCCGCGCTGAACGCAGGGGTGAAGCCGGGCTCAACGGTGGCCATCTTCGGTGCGGGCCCGGTCGGGCTGATGAGCGCGGCCTGCTGCCGCCTGCTGGGGGCCGAGACCATCTTCATGATCGATCATCTTCGGTACCGCCTTGATTATGCGCGCCGCGCCTACGGGGTGACCCCCATTGATTTCAACGAGATCGAAGACCCGGCCGATTTCATCCTCGCCCAGACCAGTGGGCGGGGCGTCGACGCCTGCATCGAGGCGGTAGGCTTCGAGGCCGAGGGCAGTGCGCTGGAGTCAGCATTGACCGCCGTGAAACTGGAAGGCAGCAGCGGCGTGGCGATCCGGCAGTGCATCGCGGCAGCACGCCGCGGCGGGGTGATCAGCATCCCAGGCGTCTACGCCGGCTTCATCCATGGTTTCCTGCTGGGTGACGCGTTCGACAAGGGGCTGACGTTCAAGATGGGGCAGACCCATGTTCAGGGGCTGATGCCGGAACTGCTCGACGCAATCATTGAAGGAAAGCTGGACGCGGGCGACATCATCTCGCACAGGATGCGACTTGCCGATGCGGCGCAGGGCTACGCGATGTTTGACGCCAAGGACGACGACTGCCGCAAGATCGTATTGACACCCTGAGCATGCCGCCATGAGCGCGATCGTCATGGCATGTGTCTATGCGCTCTGGTTGGCCGCCGGTTGGCTCGACTTCCACTTGCACCGGCGTACCGACCTGCCGCACACCTCTGCGTTGCGGGAAAGCGCATTGCACGGGCTGCAGCTACTGCTGATTGGCAGTGGCGTGGTGGCATGGCTCCTGCTGGAGAATACTCGGTCACTCGTCGCGCTCCTGGCGCTTCTGGTCATCGCACACGCGATCGCCGGCTATTTCGACACCGTCAACGCGGACGGTCGCCGGCGTGTCAGTCCAGCGGAGCAGCACGTGCACAGCGTGCTCGATGCCGCGCCTTGGGTTCTGCTGGGCTGGGTTGGCTGGCACGCGCAGCCCCGGTGGTCGCTGAGGGTGGATCCTGCGGCGCTGGAGGCCTGGTGGCTCGTTCTGTTGCCGGCGCTGGTACTGGTGGTGCTGCCATGGCTGTGGGAATTGCGGCAATGCCTGCGCGTGAGGCAGCAACGGCGTGGGACAGGTGCGTGAGGATCACTGCGCAGGGCATTCATGTGCCCGCCACGCCTCCAAGACAGTGATGTGACCGCCTGCCGCCTAGGTTCATGACATGCCTTCATTGCAGAAGCCCTCATGCAGGATGTGACGCCGCCATCATCGTTGATCAACCGCGCCCGCCAGGTACTCGTCCAGCAGCCTGAACTGCCATTACCGGGATGCGGGCAGACACTGGATCGTTGGAGGGCGCTTGCGGCGTTGGGAGGTGAAGATCTCTGCCTGGCCAAGGTGCTGGAGGCGCACTACGACGCGCAGGCGATCATGGCCGAATTGAAGGCACCGTCGGCTGCTGAAGGCCAACTGTGGGCGGTGTGGGCCGCAGAGGGCCCGGCGAGCACACTTCGCATCGACGCCGAGGGCAGGCTGCGCGGGGACAAGCCCTGGTGTTCGGGCAGCGCCTGGGTAGACGCCGCGTTGGTCACGGTTCGCAGTGCTCAGGGGGTGTGGCTGTGCCAGGTCGCAGCGGAGCACTGGGGGACGCTGTCGGGTGAACCATGGCCCGCCGTAGGCATGGCCGGGATCCCGTCAACCACCGTGCGCTTTGATGCCGCGCCGATGGTGATACTGGGCGCGCGCGATGACTATCTGCAGCGACCTGGCTTCTGGCATGGAGGCGCGGGTATTGCGGCGGTCTGGTTTGGCGCAGCGGTCTCGTTGGCCGAGCGCATGCGATCCGCCTGCGCCGAGGGAAATCGCGCACGTCTACTGGGTGAAGTGGACCTCGCGTTGGCGCCGGCTGCGGCGCTGCTTCGCGAACAGGCGACACGCATCGATGCCGAGCCCGAATCGGCGCACCGCGAGGACGTGGTGCGGGTACGTTGCGTGGTCGAGCGTGCAGCTACGCGCGTGCTGGATCTGGCGGGTCGGGCCCTGGGCCCGGCCCCCATGTGCCTGGAAGACGCCCATGCCCACCGCTGCGCGGACCTGACCGTGTTCCTTCGCCAGAACCACGCCGACCGCGATTGGGAGTGGTTGGGTGGGCAGCGGGCGGCCCAGGAGGCGACATGGGCGCTGTAGTTAAAGCACCGCTGCAAGGCGAAGGAACCCAGGAGCAGGCATGGCTGCGCTGCAACTGGCTCTGGCAACAGCCGATCACACCGGCAAGCGCGCTGTGCACCGGGCATGACCGCCTGGTGGTGGTCGCGCCGCACCCGGACGACGAGATCCTCGGCTGTGGCGGACTGCTCCAACACGCAGTGGGGCAGGGCATGGAGGTGAGCGTCGTTGCAGTGACGGACGGCGAAGCATGCTATCCGGGCGAGCGGTGGTGGACGCCTGGGCGCTTGCGGTCGGCACGACGGGCGGAGCTTGCTGCGGCCCTTGGCGAACTCGGCATAGCGGCCGGTTCCATATTTCACCTGGGTATCGCCGACGGCGCGGTCAGCACGCACGAACAGGGCCTGGAAGGCTGGCTGCAACAGCATCTGCAGCCCCGCGACCTGGTCCTGGCGCCATGGCGGTTTGATGGCCACCCCGACCATGAAGCGGCAGGGCGAGCTGCCTGCCGCGCCGCCCGAGCGGTGGGGTGCCGTCGCCTGGAGTACCCGGTATGGGGATGGCACTGGCTGGATCCGGCCTGTGCACATATGGCGTGGGAAGTGCCCAGACTGGTCGACATTTCAGCAGTAGCGGCCGCGAAACGAAACGCGATCGCGCATTTCCGGACGCAGACGGGCGACGTGCCGGGCTTGAACAGCCCTCCAGTGCTGCCCGCGCATGTACTGACCCGATTCTTTCGAAACTACGAGGTATTCCTGGCATGAGCGCGCAACCGTACTTCGATGACCTGCATGAGCAGGAAGACCCGTTCGGCTACCGAAGCCGATGGTATGAAGAACGCAAGCGTGCACTGCTGCTGGCAAGCCTGAGCCAGCGTCATTTCACTCGCGGGTGGGAGCTGGGTTGTTCCAATGGCGTGCTGACCGAGACCCTGGCCGCCCGCTGCGAGCGCCTTCTGGCAACCGACATCAGCCCGCGTGCTGCGTTCCAGGCGCGCCGCAACCTGGCCCACCTGCCTCACGTGCAGGTCCACTGCGCCAGCCATCCCGAGCAATGGCCGCCGGGCCGCTTCGATCGTCTGCGGGGAAATGGGCTACTACCTGGGAGCCGGCGCACTGCGTGAGCTGCGCGCCGGTATCGGGGAAGCGCTCCGCGATGACGGGTTGCTGGTGGCCTGCCACTGGCTGCCCCCGTTCCCGGGGCGCGCGAGCCGCACCGAGGTCGTGCATCGATGCCTAGGTGAAGGCCTGCAGGAGGCCTTCCACTATCGCGACGCGGACTTCGTACTGCAGGGGTGGACGCGCGGCGCGATGTCGTTGGCCCGTCTGGAGGGCCTGCGGTGATAGGCGTGCTGGTTCCGGCCCACAACGAGGCAGCCAGCATGGAGCGGTGCCTGCAGTCGATCAGGAGGGCGGCACTGAATCCCGGGCTGGGCGGCGAAGCGGTGGAGGTGATTGTTGCGCTGGACGATTGTTCGGACGCCACGGAATCCATTTGCGCCCAGCAACGGGTTAATACGCTGCGGTTGGATGCACGCTGCGTCGGCATCGCCCGGGCCACGGCGGCCACCGAGCTGCTGGGCCGGGGTGCAAGATGGCTGGCGAGCACGGACGCGGACAGCGAGGTACCTCCTGAGTGGCTGGTCGCACAGCTTGAGGGACGCCGGGACGTCTTCTGCGGGCTGGTGGACATCGCAACTACCTGCAGTGCCGAGGAGCGCCTGCGCAAGGCGTTTCGGAGGCGGCAGCAATGGGGGGACGATCATGGGCGTATCCACGGTGCAAACCTAGGTGTTTCCGCCCAGGCTTATCTTGCCGCCGGGGGCTTTGCGCCACTGCACTGCGGGGAGGACGTCCAGCTGGTGAGGACATTGCAGCGTCTCGGCGCTGATGTGCGGTGGGCGGGTGCCCCGCTCGTCATGACCAGTGCCCGCTTGGCAGGACGCGCGACAGGGGGATTTTCAGCCTATCTGGCGGAGATTGGAGGGGCGGGCGTCGCTTCGGCCGCGGGCGAGCCGATCCTGTTGGCTTGAAAATCAGGCATTTCGGCGTGCCATGGCGGGAAATACCGAAAATACTGCGAAAAACCCGGGTTCGCCGGGCAATATGTGACCAATTCACGTTTGGCGTTTACGGTCTCTCAACGACACCGGCCTTAGATTGAGCGGCCGGGAGAGTAGGAGTGTCATCATGCCGAACAGAGCGATTGTCTACGTCAGCGAAGCCGTACCTGGATTCACGTCCGAGCGCTTGAAAACACTGATGGAAGATGCGGCGCGCTTCAACCGATCAGCGGGCGTGACCGGCGTTCTGTTGTTTGACGGCCGGCACTTCCTGCAATACATGGAGGGCCCCGCCGATGGGCTGGACGTGGCCTTTTCCCGCGTCAGCGGCGCCGCTAGCCACACCGCCCTCATGGAACTTGCTCGCGGGCGTGTCGGGCAGCGGCGGCTACCGTTCTGGCCAATGCGCTGCCTGCCAGTCAGTGCGGATGAGCTGCGGATGATCGCCCTTGCTGACTGGACCAGTTTCATCCAGCGGGCGGCGACGAACCAGGCGGGAGCTACCGCGATGGAAAAACTCCTCTCGATCGTCGAGCCCTATGCTAAAGCGGCCTGATTGGTCGATGCGCCTGCTGTAGGCCGACCTTCCCGAATTTCGCAAGGCGGCGCAGGACAAGTGAAATGGGTTTTCCCTTGCTGACACCCCACTGAGTTGGCTGCGAAGCAGGATCAGTGCGTGGTTAAGGGCGTGCAGGCGTCCCCCACCACGCGTTGGACGGCCTGCTGCAACTGGGCGATGTGGAACGGTTTGGCTACGAAGGCCGCGCTTCGGTGGCGCTGCGGCACCAGTTGGTCATAGACCGCAGAGACAAACAGGAAGGGGATACCGAGCTCGGCCAAGCGATCGGCGACCGGAAAGACCACGCCGTCACGAAGCTCCACATCCAGCACGGCGCCATCGAACGTCTGCTTCTCCAACAGACCCATTGCATCAAACACGCTGTACGCATGGGTTACCTGGCCCCCTCCGTTTTCGAGCGCCTGCTCCATGAGTGCAGCCAGATCGAACTGATCTTCCACCAGCAGCAGGTTGCACCTGCGCCGGCTCATATCGGGTTGCATGGGCGCATGCCTGTATTGCCTCGGGAACTGCAGTGTGTGCTGTGCTGCATCAACGCTGCGACTGTGGAATGTCAGCCCGGTGCGAAGCTGGGGCGGGTGTTGCCAATGCTGTCGAGGCGGCGTGGAAAGTGCGCGGCGTTTGTTGACGGCATTTTGGCAGCGGCCATGGATTACTGCCGCCATCTTCGACACTGGAGCTTCCGCCATGCATCGACCTGCAACCGATCCTGCTTCGCCCCGCATGCTGCGTGTCGAGAGCCTGTCCCTGGACTGCGGTGGCACCGCCGTTGTTCTAGAGCTTGACCGGACACCCGAACGGGCGTGGACGAAGTCACTGAAGCGAGCCGTTCAGGCCGACACCGCCCTGGAGGGGGCGCAGGCCAAGTTCGATGGCCGCTTTGTGTATATCGTGGGCATGGAGGAGAGCGGGCATCGGGTCCAGCATCGCGTGGTGCAGGCCGTCATGACGATGGAAGGCGGGCGGGCCAGGAATGCCAACCGCGAGCACCTCCCGGTTTCAGCGCTATCCGGCTCGATGACCCTCTGAGTGAGGCCCAGGGGCCGAACGCAGCCGCTGGATGTTATCGCCGCATCAGCAGGCCGTGGAGCACTCACGTGCGGAGGTTCACGTGGTCCGACAAGGCGGTGATTACCCGCCCTCCACCATGGTCTCGGGAGGCATGCCGCCCCGCACCGGAGATCGAGATGGCACAAAGGAACAGCGTCCGAAGCGAGCGCCTGCTGAAATGGCTGCAGGATGCCTATGCCATGGAACAGGAAGCGGAGACCATGATGAAGGCCATGGCTTCGCGGATCGAGAACTATCCTCACCTCGCCGCGCGCATAGGCCAGCACGTCCAGGAGACGCAACAGCAAGCAGCGTCCCTGCGTGAGTGCATTGAAGCGCTCGGCGGAAGCGTACCCACCGCGAAAGGCCTGTTCGCCAGCATGACCGCAGCGATCCATGCAGCAGGCAACAGCCTGATGGAAGACGAGGTGGTCAAGAGCATCGGTATTTCCTTCGGCTTCGAGAATACCGAGATCGCCACGTACCGGGCGCTGGTGATCGCCGCAGAGCGAGCCGGCGCCCACGATATCGCGGCCGTCTGCGGCCAGATCCTGCAGGAGGAAGTCGCGATGGCGCGCTGGCTGGAAGACAACCAGGATGGCCTGGTCGGCGCGTTCCTCAATCGCGACGAAACGCCGGGCGCGCAAGCCAAGCGCTGACCCCGAAGCCAGCACAGCCAGCCATTGGAGAAACCCCATGTTCTTTCATCACAAGAAGCTGATGTACACCGTGCGCGTGCGCGAATCCAATCCGCAGCTCGCCAGCCTCATGCTTGAACAGTTCGGCGGCCCGCAGGGCGAGCTTGCTGCCGCCATGCGCTACTTCACCCAGGGACTCGGCGAATGCGATCCAGGCCGCAAGGACCTGCTGATGGATATCGCCACCGAAGAGATCAGCCATCTGGAGATCATCGGCACCATCATTGCCATGCTCAACCGCGGGCCGAAGGCCATTCAGTCCGAAGGGCTTGCCGAGGCCGAGGATATGCGGCTGCTGGGGCAGAACAGCACCAGCCATACCGAGCAGATCCTCTACGGTGGCGGGCCGGCGCTGGTCAATTCCAGCGGGGTGCCGTGGACAGCGGCCTATATCGACTCGATCGGGGAACCTACCGCCGATCTGCGCTCGAACATCGCTGCCGAAGCGCGCGCCAAGCTGGTGTATGAGCGCCTGATCAACGTCACCGACGACCCCGGCATCAAGGATGCGCTGCGCTTCCTGATGACGCGCGAGATCGCGCACATGAAGTCATTCGAGAAGGCGCTGCACAGCATCCAGCCCAACTTCCCGCCGGGCAAGCTGCCGGGGGACCCTGCGTTCACCGATCTGTACATGGACATGTCGCAGGGCGACGGCGCCGACGACCTGCAGGGCAGCTGGAACAGCGGAGAGCTATGGGAGCGGCTCAGCGACCGCGAGGCACAGACCGCTGTGGATGGTGGCGACGGCGGCGGCACGGTGGACCTGGACGCGCGCGAACAAGCGGCGGTGCAGGCCATGACCCTGCGTACACTCTCCGACCCGGAAGCGCGGCCGACCACCGGGGCCGAGCTGGGGGCCGGACCGGGCGCGGGAGCACTGGACCTGCCGCCACGCGAGCCGTGAAAGAGCTGGGGCTCCCATCTGCGGCGCCCCAGTGGCGAAGCCCTTGATCAGCGTCAAGGCGTACGAAAGTGGGCGGACATCACGTCCGCCCACGAAGACGTGCATCCGGCTTCAGGCGCGATCAGCGCTGCTGGCCACCGCGGTTGTTGCCACCGCCGCGCTCCTGCTGTTGCTGCCTGCCGCCCTGGTTACCGCCCTGGTTTCCACCCTGGCTTACCGCTTCGCCGCCCTTGCGGCCGGCTTCGCGTGCTTCTTCCGAGCTGAACTCATGGGCGTTGCCTGATTCGTGCGCGGCACGTCCACCCTTGGCGGCGATCTCGCGCTGCTTGTCCTCGTCCATCGAAGCGAAACCGCGGTTGCTGTTGCCCTGGTTCTGGTTCTGGTTGGCCATGGAAAGCCTCCTTGGAGTGGGCCGCCCGATTGACGGCAGCGACCATCTTCCAGATCCGCCGCTAGACGGCGGTGGCACCACCGCCAACGTGGTGTCATGCGCAGGCACGCGCTTCCTCATGCATTCTCCACGAAAGCAAATCCATCAGGATGGCGACACGGCATGCCGGTGGTGGTGCTCGAGCCGGGTGTCAACGCAGCGCAGCGTTGGCACGTACATGTTCAACGCCGCCTCCACGCTGGTGTCACCGCGCGTTTGATCCGCAGCGCTAAGGTAGAGCCATCTGCAACAACCCGGTGCAGTCATGCCTCTTCTTGCCATTGCATATGTAAGTGAAGCCACCCGAAACCTGACTGCAGAGCGGCTGCAGCAGCTTGTCACGGACGCGATGCTGTTCAACGAGTCCGTTGATGTGACCGGCGTCCTCCTGTTCGACGGCACGCGCTTCCTGCAATACCTCGAAGGTCCGGAGGCTGGCGTCAGCGCGGCGTACACCCGCATCCTGGCGGCCGGCAGCCACAACGGTCTGGTCGAACTCAACCGGGGCAGGGTGGGGCGGCGGCAGTTCCCGCACTGGCGCATGCACAGCGTGCGCGTGGATGAGCTGGCGCTGGGAAAGATCGCGATCTCCGACTGGACCGGCTTCGTGCGCAGCGCCTCAGCGCTCGCTCCTGGCACCAGTGCGCTTGATCGACTGCAATCGGTGGCGCAGGCGCCGCCAGGCGCCGGCGACGGCCGGTTGCCGGAACCGGACGGACCGGTGGCACGATGAGCGCAGCCGACGCCCCGGACACGCCAGGACAGGTGCGCATCGGCTGCGCAGGCTGGTCGCTGTCGCGGGCGGCCCAGGCGGCGTTCGGCGCAGGCGACAGCGTGCTGCAGCGCTATGCCACCCGCCTGCCGATGGTTGAGATCAATTCCTCGTTCTACCGCCCGCACCAGGCGGCGACCTACGCCCGTTGGGCGGCCAGCGTTCCTGCGGGTTTCCGCTTCGCGGTGAAACTGCCGCGCGTGATCAGCCATGAACGCCGGCTGCGCGACACGATGCAGCCGCTGGCGCTGTTCCTTGATGGCGTGATGGCGCTGGGGGACAGGCTGGGGCCGCTGCTGCTCCAGCTGCCGCCCAGCCTGGCGTACGAGCCGGCGACCGTGACGGCATTTCTGCACGGACTGCGCGCACGCACCTCGGTTGATGTCGCCTGCGAACCGCGCCATCCCAGTTGGTTCACTGCGGACGTCGATACGCTGCTGAGCGACCATGGCATCGCGCGGGTCGCGACTGACCCGGCCCGGGTACCCGCAGCAGCTGCCCCAGGCGGTGACCGTACGTGGAGCTACTGGCGCTGGCACGGGCAGCCGGAGATCTATCGCAGCGCCTACAGCGAACAGGCGCTGGCGGGGCTGGCCCAGCACCTGCAGCGCGAAGCCGCCGCGCAGCGCCGTGCCTGGTGCGTTCTGGACAACACCGCGCTGGGTCACGCTACCGGCAATGCGCTGCACCTGCAGGCATTGCTGCAGGAGAACGCGCATGCCTGAGGGCCCGTCCATTGTCCTGCTGCGCGAAGCCGCCAGCCACTTCAAGGGTCACGTCGTGCGCGGCGTTTCCGGCAACAGCCGCATTGACCTGTCACCGCTGCAGGGACGCAGGGTCAAGGCGGTACGCAGCTGGGGCAAGCACTTCCTGCTGGAGTTCAGCCACCACACGCTCCGCATTCATCTGATGATGTTCGGCAGCTGGCGCATCGACGATCGGAAGCCAACCGTGCCGCGTGTGTCCCTGCTGTTCGACAATGGCGAGTTGAACTTCTATGCGTGTTCCGTGCGGCTGATCGACGAGCCGTTGGACGACGTCTACGACTGGCGGGCGGACGTGATGAACGATGCCTGGGATCCGAAGCTGGCCCGGCGCAAGCTGAAAGCGATGCCGGACGTCATGGTCTGTGATGCGCTTCTGGACCAGACGGTGTTTGCCGGCGTGGGCAACATCATCAAGAACGAGGTGCTGTTCCGTATAGGCGTGCACCCCGCCACGCGGCTGGGCGACCTGCCACCGCGCAAGCTCACCGCGCTGATCACGCAAGCCCGCGCCTACAGCTTTGATTTCCTGCATTGGAAGCGCCGTTTCGAGTTGAAAAAGCACTGGCAGGTACACACACGCAGGATCTGCCCAGCATGCGGCGGCCCGATCAGCAAGCTGTACATGGGCACCACCCGGCGGCGCACGTTCTTCTGCCCGAACGACCAGGTGATGTACGAACCCTGAGGCCGCCGTCCATGGCGGCCGGCTTCGGGGCGCGTCGATCAGGCGGCTTGCGCCGCCTTGGCATTGCCGCCGCCCTTGGCCAGCAGGGTAAGCTTCTCGTCGGTGGCCTTCTCTTCCTCAAGAGTCTCCAGCAGCAGCGGCAGGGCATCCTTGTAGCCCAGCTGCTTGGCCAGCGCGGCGATGGTGCCGTAGGACGCGATCTCGTAATGCTCGACCTTCTGTGCGCCACCGATCAGGGCGGCATCGCGCACAGGGCCCTTGTCGATGCTGTCGATCACTTCCTTGCCTTCCTCCACAAGTCCCTCCATCGCCGCGCACTTGATGCGCTTCAGCCGGATGCCAAGCACCTCCACTACCTGGTCGATGCGCTCGATCTGGCCCTGGGTTTCTTCCAGGTGCGTTTCGAACGCCGCAGCCAGATCCGGATTCTCGGCCGCACGGGCCAAGCGCGGGAGTGCCTTGGTCAGCTGCTTCTCGGCGCTGTAGATGTCCGAGAGTTCGTGGATGAACAGGTCTTCCGCCGTCTTGATAGCCATGATCAGCTCCGCAGTGAGTGAGCAATGAGAGTATGAGCGGTCCAGTTTGGATCAGGCAGTGCCACAGTGAAGGAGGCATGTGCACACCGGCAGAAAGCCGCGCACTACCTTCACGGACGCGACGAGAGCAGGTACGTTTCCGATACTCACGCGCTTCCGTCCCGGCTCTTTTCTGGGAGGGATGGGTCTCCGCCTCCAGGCCGTACGCGATGCCAGAGGTGTGCTGTGTGGCGCCGCTCTCGGCTTAGTTCCAACGCCGGCGCGAGCAGGCGACAGCCGCGGCCTTGTACTGCTCATCGCCCTGCGCGCAGTTTCGGGGGCTGCGGTGCGCAGCCCCAATCTCGTGCGACGTGACATGAGCAATGGCTTTCATGCACAGGGCGATCTTGTAGTAGTACCGTGCGTTTGGGGCTCCGACGTCAATGATGCGTCTGTCGGGCACACATGGTGTCATGCTTCCGATGCCATATGGAAAAGCTGCGTACTCTGTGGCGAGGTGAGCGCAGTCAAGGTGTTGCGGCGCCTGCGACGTCATTGGCGCTCGCGGGAGACTCGCAGGGGATGCACCTGTCCTTTTTGTTCTTGAGGTTCGCTGCGGTTTTGGCAAGGCTCTCGTACCGCGAGCGAACCTCCTCGAGTTGTTCCTGATCCATCTCTTCCAAGTTAAGTAGCTCATTGTTCGCCTCCTTGGTGGCCCGAATGAGCTCGTCGAGCTTGATTTGGATCGCTGCCGTATCAGCGTTCTGCGTGTGCTGAATTAGGAAAACCATGAGGAACGTCACGATCGTAGTGCCGGTATTGATGACCAGTTGCCAGGTGTTGTTGAAATGAAAAACCGGTCCGCTCGCTGCCCAAGCGATGATCACGCCAAGCGCGGCGACGAAAGCTCCTAAACTGCCTGAAAGGCGAGCGGTAACAGCCGCTACTCGGCGGAAAGTCTCCCGGATCATTCGGTGTCCTCCCGCCCCTCCTCATCTTCGTGATCGTCGTTTTTGCGCTGGCTGGTTCTGCGGCTCTTTCGCTCTATGACTTCTTCCGGTGAGGGAGCCGCGACAAAAGGGGAAATAGGATCGCTTGCGGGGAAGGTCTCTATAAGAGCTTCCTCGTGGTTTTCGGCGGTCTTCTTCTTCGCTTCTTCTTCGCCGAGGGGCTCAGCTGGCTCGCCTTCGTCCGGATGCGGAAGGTCTTTCTGATCACGCTGCATGGTTACTCCTCCGTGGCTACCCCCTGTGGTTGGCGGGCACGTTCAAAGGTAGGCAACCCAGCGTACTGGCGCGCATCAACGGGACGGGAACGCAGTGTAAAGAATTAAGGCAAGGGGAGTTAACAATTGATACGGGCCACCTAGATGAACCAGTCAGCAAGAAAGTCTCATTTTTAGGCTCCGTAGCCCTTGCAGACATGGCACTCCACAAGGAATAGACATTTGACGCTGGTGCCAACGCTATGCTTCGTTGCCGACGTGCCGGGGGGACCGTGTTAGGAGGGAAGATGCCCATTAGAGCCGTTGTATACGTAAGCGAGGCGAGCCCAGTAGTTGCTGGGTGTGGTGCAGGGACGGGAAACACGAAGCTCGACGCCTTGATTGACGATGCGGCGCGCTTCAACCGTGATGCAGGTGTGTCTGGCGTCCTGCTTTTCGACGGCGAGCGCTTTCTGCAGTACATGGAAGGCCCGCAGGATGGCCTTTCCGTTGCGTTTTCCCGTGTGCTTGGATCGACAAGCCACAGCTCACTTGTGGAGATGCAGCGAGGCAGGGTGGGGCAGCGACGTCTTCCTTTCTGGCCCATGCGATGGTTGCCGGTCCCGCCTGACCAACTAAAGGCATTGGCGCTGGCAGATTGGACTGGGTTCGCACAACGCGGGGATGCAGATCCACTGAATCCATCTGCCATGGATCTGTTGGTGGGGCTCGTCGAGCCCTACGCACTGGCTGCGTAAGAATGATTGGACTCTGCGCCAATCTGCTCAGTGAAAACAGTCAAGGATCGCAGATCAGTGTCAGTGGCGCACGCCTGCCAGAGACGGCGTTGAAGATGACCGGTCACTAGGCTCGGCCGATGATGCCGGCGTGTCTCCTACCGGCTTCACGAATCTGTACCACGCAGACGGGCATAGTGCCCCTTGGGTAGTCTGAGCGCGTCCATCCAGCCACGGGGTTTCCCCGAACGCCAGGAGGTCACTGTGCCAAGTTGGGACGAAGGAATGAAGTTGACGCGTCGCCAGGTGATCGCCGGCGGCGCCACGACCATGGCGATGTCCGCCGCACCGGGGGCGTCATCGCTCGCCGCCGAACTGGCGGCGTCCCCGCCGCCCAGGCCGCCGGTCATCAGCACGGTGGCGTTGACGGTCAACGGCACGCATCGTGAGCTCGAGCTGGACACGCGGACCACGCTGCTCGACGCCCTGCGCGAACATCTGAAGCTGACCGGGACCAAGAAGGGCTGCGACCACGGTCAGTGCGGCGCCTGTACCGTTCTGGTCAACGGTGAACGCATCAATGCCTGCCTCAGCCTGGCGGTGCAGCACCAGGGCGATGCCATCACTACCATCGAAGGCCTCGGAACCCCGGATGACCTGCATCCGATGCAGGCCGCCTTCATCAAGCATGACGGTTACCAGTGCGGGTACTGCACGCCGGGGCAGATCTGTTCGGCGGTGGCGGTACTGGACGAGATCAAGCGCGGTGTCCCCAGCCATGCGCAGGCCGATGTCAGCGCACGGCCCCAGGCCACCAACATGGAAATGCGTGAACGCATGAGCGGCAACTTGTGCCGCTGCGGCGCGTATTCCAACATTGCCGAGGCGATGCAAGAGGTCGCTGGCGCGACCTCTGGAAGGGGGCGCTCATGAAGGTCTTCAGTTACGAGCGCGCGAAGTCACCGGCCGAGGCCGCCAAGGCCGTCGCCGGCACCGAAGGCGCGAAGTTCCTGGCGGGAGGAACCAACCTGCTCGACCTGATGAAGCTGGAGGTCGAGACGCCCGCGCACCTGGTCGACGTGCAGGACATCTGCCTGGACAGGATCGAACCTACAGACGACGGCGGCCTGCGCATCGGCACGCTGGTCACCAATACCGCTCTGGCCTCGCATGAGCACGTGCGCCGCGACTACGGTGTGCTGACCCGCGCGATCGTGGCAGGCGCGTCCGGGCAGCTGCGCAACAAAGCCACCACCGGCGGCAACCTGCTGCAGCGCACCCGCTGCCCGTACTTCTACGACCCCCATCTGCCCTGCAACAAGCGCCTGCCCGGATCAGGCTGCGGCGCGCTCGAAGGGTTCTCCCGGCAGATGGGCGTGATCGGCACCTCGGACAGCTGCATCGCGACCTATCCGGGCGATATGGCGGTGGCGCTGCGCGTGCTGGACGCCTCGATCCAGACCGTCAAGGGCGATGGCAGCACGCGCAGCATTCCGATTGCCGAGTTCCATCGTTCCCCGGGCGACACGCCACAGCAGGACAACGTGCTGCAGCGCGGTGAGCTGATCACCCACGTCACGCTGCCGGAACCGCTGGGCGGCCGGCACGTGTACCACAAGGTACGTGACCGCGCGTCCTATGCGTTCGCACTGGTGTCGGTCGCCGCGGTCGTACAGCGTGACGGCTCGGCGCGGTTCGCGTTCGGCGGGGTCGCACCGAAGCCGTGGCGCATCGAAGCAGCCGAACCCCTGCTGCGCGACAGCGTCAAGGCCGCGACCCGGCAGGTGTTCGCCGGTGCCCGTCCAACGCAGGGGAACACGTTCAAGATCGCGCTCGCCGAACGCACCCTCGCAGCGGTGCTGGCGGAAGGAGAGCGCTGATGGCCCTTGAATTCAACGCCCCCGCCGGTGACAACCTGTTCGACAAGGCCAAGGTGGTCGGCAAGTCGACGCCGCGCATCGATGGCCCACGCAAGACCACCGGCACCGCCCCGTATGCCTACGAGCGCCATGACGTGGCGCCGAACCAGGTCTACGGCTACATCGTCGGCGCGGGCATCGGCAAGGGGCGCATCATTTCGATGGATGCCTCCCGCGCACGTGCCGCCCCCGGCGTACTGGCGGTGATCACCGCACCGGAGACCAAACCGGTCGGCACATCCAACTGGAACAATGCGCCACTGTTCGGCGGGCCCGAGGTCGCCCATTACCACCAGGCCATTGCCTGCGTGGTGGCCGAGACCTTCGAGCAGGCCCGTGCCGCTGCGGCGTTACTCCGCACCCGTTACGAGCGCGGCAAGGGGCGCTTCGATTTCCCAGCGCTGGCGCCGTCCGCGCCGCTGGCAAAGGGGCGCGGTGGCAAGCCCGACCGGCAGACGCTGGGTGATTTTGACACCGCCTACGCAGGCGCCGCGGTCAAGCTCGACGAGACCTACCACACAGCCGACGAAAGTCATTCGATGATGGAGCCGCACGCCACCATCGCCGCCTGGGAAGGCGACACGCTCACCCTGTGGACCTCGAACCAGATGATCGACTGGGCCAGGCAGGGCATCGCCGCGATCCTCGGTATCGATGCTGGCAATGTGCGCGTGGACTCGCCCTATATCGGCGGCGGCTTCGGCGGCAAGCTGTTCATCCGCGCCGATGCGGTGCTGGCTGCACTGGCCGCCAAGCAGGTCGGGCGGCCGGTGAGGATCGCGTTGCAGCGTCCATTGATGCCCAACAACACCACGCACCGGCACGCGACCATCCAACGCGTCCGGATCGGTTGCGCGAAGGACGGCAGGATCTCCGCCATCGCCCATGAGAACTGGTCGGGCAACATCAACGGCGAGGACGGCGAGAACGGCACCCTGCAGACGCCCAAGCTCTATGCAGGCGCCAACCGCCTGGTGGCCAACTACATCGCCACGCTCGACATGCCCGAAGGCAATGCAATGCGCGCGCCGGGCGAAGCGCCGGGCCACATGGCGCTGGAAGTGGCGATGGACGAAATGGCCGAGAAGCTGGGCCTCGACCCGATCGCGTTCCGCATCCTCAACGAGCCCGAGGTCGTACCCGGCGATCCGTCCAAGAAGTTCTCCGACCGCAACCTGGTGCGCTGCCTGCGCGAGGGCGCGGAGCGCTTCAACTGGAACAAGCGCAACGCCAAGCCTGCGCAGGTCAGGGAAGGGCACTGGCTGGTCGGCATGGGTGTGTCCGCGGGCTATCGCGGCGCACCGACGATGAAGTCGGCGGCGCGGGTCCGGCTTGACGGTCAGGGCGGGGTGATCGTGGAAACCGACATGACCGACATCGGCACGGGCTCCTACACGATCATCGCGCAGACGGCGGCCGAGACGATGGGCGTGCCGCTGGACCGGGTCCAGGTGACCCTCGGCGACTCGCGCCATCCCGCCTCCGCCGGTTCCGGTGGCCAGTGGGGCGCGGCAAGCTCCACCGCAGGCGTGTACGCGGCGTGCGTCAGCCTGCGCCGCAAGGTGGGCGAGAAGCTCGGGTTCGACGGCGATACCGCAGACTTCGCCAATGGCCGTATCCAGGCGGGTGGGCGGACCACCGACCTGGCCGAAGCGGGCACACTTTCGGCAGAGGACGGCATTGCCTTCGGCAACTTCAAGCAGGGCTACGACGTCGGCACCTATGCAGCGCATTTCTGCGAGGTCGCCGTGCATGCCTACACGGGAGAGACGCGCATCCGCAGGATGCTTGCCGTATGCGATGGCGGCCGGATCCTCAACCCGCTGTCCGCACGCAGCCAGGTCATCGGCGGGATGGTGATGGGTGCTGGCGCGACCCTGATGGAGGAACTGGTGGTCGACAAGCGGCTTGGCTTGTTCATCAACCACGACCTTGCAGGCTATGAGGTTCCCGTGCACGCCGACATTCCGTACCAGGAAGTGGTCTTCCTCGACACGCTGGATCCGGTGATCTCGCCGATAAAAGCCAAGGGTGTCGGTGAGCTGGGCATCTGTGGGGTCGGGGCCGCGATCGCCAATGCGGTCTACAACGCAACCGGCGTGCGCGTGCGCAACTATCCCATCACCCTGGACAAGCTGTTGCCCGGCTTGCCCGACGTGGGCTGACCGTTGCGCATGGACCGACCCGTGGCCTCACCCGTCCTGGAGGCCTCTGCGGCAGAGGGAGTGGAGCCCAGGGATCCTGCCGTGCACCTGTCCGCAGCGCAGGGCTTCCTCGCCGAAGGCAGCCCGCGTAGCGTGCTCGAGGCGGCCTTGACGCGCGTGCGCGCAGGGGAGCACGCCGTGCTCGCGCTGGTGCTGGAAACCGATGGCTCTACCTACGCCGGTGCCGGCGACATGGTGCTGTTCTGCAACGGCAGCCAGGTCGGCTGGCTCAGCGGCGGATGCCTGGAGCCCGAGCTCGCGCGACGCGCGGAGCAGGTGAGCGCGGCAGGGCAGGTCGACTGGATCGAGATCGACACCCGCAGTGACGACGACCTGTTGAGTGGGTCCGCGCTCGGCTGCCGCGGCCGGCTTCGGATTGCGCTTCTGCCATTGCGTGCCATGTCCGGCATCGACGACGTGATCGAGGCTTGGTTGCGCGACGGCGTGTCACTCCAGCGCGACCTTCGCACGTCGGGGCAGATCGCTTTCCGCGCCGGCAATTGCGAGCAGGCATGGCAGCTGCATCCGATGGACGGGGCGCAGCCCTTTGGCGAGGGCGCATGGCGTTTGCCGTTGCCCCGGCTTCCACGGGCTTTGGTGCTGGGTGGCGGTCCAGAAACGCCCTTCCTGGTTCCGTTGCTGCGGGGCCTGGGGTGGCGGGTCAGCGTGGCCGAACGACGAGCGCGCTGGTCCTCAGCGGGGCAGGGCGCGGATGCACAGCTCCAGGTGAGCCCAGCCGAGGCCCTCCATGCCGACCCGTGCGACGCAGTACTGGTGATGCACCACGACTTCGAGCTGGACCGCGAGGCGCTGGTGGCCCTGGCCGATACCCAGGTTGCCTTCATTGGACTTCTGGGTCCGCGGCGAAGGCGTGAGGATCTGTTCAAGCTGCTGACACCGGATCAGCGCCACCGCCTGTCCCCGAGACTTCGATCGCCGGTCGGCCTCAACATCGGCGGCCGAGGGCCGGAGGCGATTTCGCTCAGCATCGCCGCGCAGCTGCAGCAATGGCGAAGCACCGCCGGCACATGACGGCCGCGCATGCAGTCGTCGTGCTTGCTGCGGGCGGGAGCACTCGACTCGGCCAGCCCAAGCAGCTTCTGACCCGGCAGGGCGAGAGCCTTGTACATCGCGTAGTGCGGTTGTCCTTGGAGCTCGCGCCATCGCAGGTGTTGGTGGTGGTGGGCGCGAACGCACAGGCCGTGACATCCAGCATTTCCGGACTGGATGCGACTCCGGTAACCAACCACCACTGGGAAAGCGGTCTGGCCAGCAGCCTGCAGGTTGCAGGCACACACCTACTGCCCGCGGTGACCGCCGTGATGGTCGTGGCATGCGACCAGCCCGCGATCGAACACTCCCATCTGCAGGCGTTGCTTTTGGGTGCCCGCGCCTCGGCGTCAGGGTGCGCTGGCACCCGTCATGGAGAAGCGCTCGGCATTCCCGCAGTAGTGCCGCATGCATGGTTCAACGCTGCGAGTGCAACCGGTGACCGCGGCTTCGGAGCCCGCCTGAGGCAACTTCCTGTCGATACGGTGCATGTCCTTCAGGCACCGGAACTGGGCCTGGATGTTGACACGCCAGAAGATCTCGCGCGTGCGCGCGATGCGGGCTGGATCGATACCGAGTGAGTCGCACGCTCACCTGCCGGGAATCCGCGAATGGGATTCACCGCGAAGCAAATGGCCACCTGTACGTGGACCCCGATTCCGATATAGGTCATACGTGCTGCCTCATCCTTGTAAGTGGGTGAGGGGTGGGGCGCCAACGGGACGGCGCCAATCGCCCTTGATCCGTCACGTTAATCGAACTGAATCCTCTGGGGTGACGCGTCGCATGTTGCTACATGGCTTGGTTGCACCGATGGTGGAGAAAGCGTGGGACGTAGCCGATGCAGTCGCGACATGGGATGTTTATCGAGGGTAGAGAAGGGCAGGCTCGGGCCCAAAACGGAAATCTTGCCGGGGGCGCGCTAGCGGCCAGCGCGGCGTCCGGGAACTCCTCGGACGAGATTCGCGTATGGCGCGCATCTGGATCCAAGCTCTACCGTTTGAAGGAAGCCAGCTTGGAAGGAGCTATGTCGTAACTAAAGCTCACCTCATCAACGGCGTCGCCGTGGCCTCTGGACTTGAGCGCATCGATACGGGTCGCGAGGTAGTAGCCGGCCGTGTTGCGCCAGACGACGATCTCGCCCAGATGGGGGGAGCGCACTCTTGACGACGTATCGTAGATCCCTGCATCCTGAATTTCGGAGACTTCCTTCACTCCGGCAGCCAGCGCAATGGTGCGAACACTAGGTCTGTCGGAGACTGCATGAATCGACTGGTTGCTTGCACGGGACCATGCCGTCTCAAACGCCATATCGCCGGAACCGACTACATAGCGCCCATCGTTATTCGAGTAGTCAAACGTGACTGATCCAGACAGCGCTGGGGATGCATAGCGCTCCGAACTGAAGGCGATCTTGGGCGTTGTCTCAACGTACGATTCATTGAACGGGTTGCTACCCAGAGGCGGGCGCGGCTTGATCTTTTGGCCGTGGATGTCCCGGATCAGCTCAGCATACTTAGACTCGTATTTTGAGTCGTCGCGAAAGTCGATGTAGAGCTTCGATGCAAGGAAAGTTGGGGTGGCGTCGGTGAGGTTGTTTCGGATTACTGGAATGACCTTGTCGTCCGAGATGCTTCGCATCAGGCTTGCCGTAAGAATCATCTTCTCGTAGCCGACACCGCCAACGCCCTTGTTGGCCTTGGTCACGTAGGGATCGCTGCAGATGGCCAGCACGCGCTGCACGCTTGTGAGGCCTGCCTCCATGAACTGAGGCAGGTCGCTACCCAGAGCCAGATCCCACTGATCCAGCACGACGTCAACGCCATTGGCAAGCAGGCGCGTTGCGAGCGTCAGGACCCAGTCCTTATGCTCTTGGCTATCGTGAGAGTAGGAGATGAAGACACGAGGTGCGAGTTCAGACATCGGGCGTCCTGCCAGGGTGGATAGTGAGCTGCGATGAGCAATCTTTCGCCCGCTCGATCAGTACCGGTGGGACCAGTGGCCGTTGTTGCGAATTCCTGCAGCCGATCTTAGGTTCGCCCGTACTCCCGAGCAAGCGGCCGGCGAAGCGCATAGTGGCCGGGAAGCCCCCGCCAGATTGCAGCCGCCTAACAACCCTCCTGGTAGGCACCCGCCACATCGTTGTCGTGGTACTCCGAGAGGGAAGAATCTCCCCCCAGATGACATCACACGTCTGCCAGTGTTCGTTTCACTCACGGCGGCTAGTGCAAGCAAATCATCCAATTCGAGCCGCTTTCCAGGTCGCCTTGACACAAGCCCGGGTTGATGTGCGCTGGCCGGACGGGGAGAAGGCGCAGAGCGTGGATTAGCTCGATCTATCGAGGGTAGGGAAGGGCGGTCTCCGACCCAAACCGGTCGTTGCTCGGTCAAGGCAGCGGACGTATGTGAAATGCGTTAGATTGTCGAGAAGAATAGGTGCTCATGACGACTCATGCTCGTAGGGGAAAGCATGTTTGGGCGAATTGAATCCATCTCTCAAGCGGCAGTCTGGGACGGCTACGACGGGCGAACGAGCGCAGCACCAGACTTCGCGCGTTACAACCTGATCTATGGCTGGAATGCTTCCGGCAAGACGACCCTTTCCCGTGTCTTCGGGCTATTGAACGGGCCGACCATAAGCGGGCTGCCGGCCGGCGCACATGTGCGTGTCAGCGTGGGACAGGGCGTGCTGGATAGTCGGAAAGAGCAAGATCGGGGGCAGGTTCCCGTACGCATCTTCAACCGGGACTTCATCGACGCAAACCTGCAGCAGGCAGACTACACGCACGCGCCTGCCTTGTTCATCGTGGGCGAAGACAACATCCGGCTGAGTAACCGCATTGTGTCGCTGTCCCGACGACGGGACCGTGTGGCGGCAATGTATCGCTCGGTCCAAACAAAGCAGAATGAGACCAGTACCGCCAGGGAGAAAGCGGCCACGGACTTGGCTAGGGAATGCGGAACGGTGCTAGGTGTCCGCGACTTTCGTGCACCCAATCTGAAAGGTATCCATCAACGGCTGACCGCACCAGCTAACCACCTTCTCGACGCCGCCACGTTGCAAGCAATGGTCAGCCAGGCGCGCGACCAAAGTGAGTTCGCTCCCATTCGCAACCTGCCAGAGGTGGTGCCTCCGCTCCCGCCCGGGGTAGATGACGTCGCGAAGTTGTTGAAGGAGACACCAAAGCAGAACACGATCAAACGCTTGTCTGACGCCCCCGCGCTGAGCGACTGGGTACGCACTGGTCTGCGCTTTCATGAGCACAGTACGACCTGTGCCTTCTGTGGAAACGATGCAGCGCAAGCGCTGGAAGCCTACGCGAACCACTTCTCCGACGAGTATCGCCACCAGCACGCAGCCATCACGGCGGCAATCGGACGGTTGGAACAGCGCAGGCCGGCGCACACCTTCCCGCATGAGAAGGAGTGGGTCCCCGATGTCCGGGCCAAGGTCAAGGCCGCACTGGGTCGGCTCACGGTTTGGGAAGCTCGGGAAGGCGAGATCCGTAGGGGTTGGGCTGGCCTGCTGAACGAGAAGCTTGCCAACATGGAGACGGCCTACACCCTGGAGGCAGTCGAAGATCGAGCTCCCGAGTTGACGGCCATCTTTGCGGAGCTTCACCAGGCAAAAGATGACCACAACCGCGCGTGTGACGAACTTGCCGCCAGACGCCGAGGCGCAGCCGAGAAAGTGAAGGAGCACTTCGCAGCCCGATTTGTGCTCGACCCCGGAGCGGCGGAAGCGGTCGCGTTCTTGAGCCAGGCTGAAGCGGAGCTTGGACGCATCAAGACCGTCGGGCAGAAAATTGCAGCGCAAGCGGCGGCGGTAAATTCCGAGCTACAACGTAGCTCGGTGGCCGCAAGTCAGATCAATGGACTGCTGAAGCGCCTGCTTGGGCCGCGCATCTCCGTCGAGCAGGCTCAGGACAATCGGATCCAGTTCATCCGCGAAGGTCAACCCGCCATCAATATGAGCGACGGTGAGCGGACCGCGATCTCGTTGGCTTACTTCCTGGTTAGCTTGGGGCAGAACGGTCAGCGGCTTGAGGATTTGGTCGTTTTCGTGGATGACCCGATCTGTAGCCTAGATGCCAACCACATCTATGACGTGGCTTACCTACTCATTACGAGTCTAAAGGTGTGTCGGCAGCTATTCATTTCGACGCATAACTCGGAGTTCTTCAACACGGTTAAGCAAGATTGGGCTGACCGTGCAGGAAAGTTTCACAAGGATCATGAGGCGTATCTTGTCCATCGTGAGAACGACGGTGCTAGCCAGTTGATGGGGCTTCCAGCCCACTTGGCGAAGTTCCGATCAGACTATCATCACGTCTTCTTCTGCCTTCGCCAGTTCCAAGCGAGCACAAGACCCGATGTGGAAGCATACCTAGGTTGCCCAAACCTTCTTCGGCGTTTCTTGGAGATGTATCTTGGGTTCAAGCGTCCTACGCCGAAGAATTATCTCTCCAAGTTGGACATTTTATTCGATGACGAAGTGGAGAGAAACGCAGTCGCAAGATACGTGGACGAGGGGTCGCACAGCGCATCAACGCTCCGTCTGCTCGAGTTTTCCGACTTCCCCGGAATGTCGCGGGGAATGGTCGAGCGCGTGATGCGGGCAATGGAGCGTGTGGACCCAGATCACTATTCAGTGTTGATGGCGGAAACTGCCTAAATATTTATGTCCGCTTCTGGCCGGAAGCGGACATCGGCGGGGCAGGGGATTAGGAAGATTTATCGAGGGTAGAGGAAGCAATGCTACTTCTATCCACGGCGGTCCGCGTCTGTCCAACCAAACGAAAACACGCGCTCTACCAAGAGCTCATGCGGCCACCCTTCTGGGCGTTGGCTCTAACGACGGTCAGCTTGGTGGGTGGGAACCGCTTTTCTAGAATATAATCTGCAACTGCTGCAGACACACTGATTGTTCAGTCAATGCATGCTGCCGCTCTTGCCGGAGCGCCCCCGACTCAACTTAACCTAGGCTCAAGCCGAATGATCACTCTAAGTTTCGATAGAAGTCTAATTCGTCTTAGTTCTTGGGATGAGCTCTATGAGACACCTGGCTATGTCAAAGTGCTTGACGCTAAGTCAGTCCAGCTTAGGGAGATCATTGGCGTCTACTCATTTCAAACGAGAGAAGCGTGTGGTCTCAAGAACTGCAAACAGCCCCACGGCAATGGATACGTAGTAACTACTACTAGCGGAAGCGTCACAAACATTGGAAGCATTTGCGGTAAGCGGGCGTTCTCAATTACGTTTACAAACTTGCGAAGAGCGTTCGACAGAGACCTTAAGGCTAAGGAGAGAAGGGAAAGGCTGGAGGCACTTCAAAATAGGCTGCCGGCGGTCCTGGAGCAGTTTCGCTCCATGCGGGACCACGCGAAACCACTTTACAGAGCTACTATGGGCCTGAGGGGATCAGGTGTTCCGCGGCAGATAGCCGATGCGGTACGGAATATGATGCGTATCGGAGACGGTGCGATAACCAAGAATAGAAAGGCGACCCCGCAAGAGCGAGAATTTGCCATTGAGTCGGGGCTGGCTAGGCGGGACATGCCGTACTATGTCAGTGAGATTGTTGGACGCATCAGTAGCGTGAGTGCACTAAACGAGGCGGAGGCGCTTAGGGAACTGCTCAACGAGCTCGACCCGACGCTCAATAGACTGGCAGAGTGCGATCTAAGCACAATTTCAGACAAAGAAGCTCGCCATCTTGATAAAGCGACCAGCGGCATCGATTCTAGGCTTGATCAAATCGGCCGCACGATTACGTCGCTGCGTGCATTTGCTACCCAGGACAACATTGGCCAACTTGCTATGATCTTGGAATCACCGACTGATAGGAGGCTCTTCGATGGATTCTTGCATTCATTGCCTGCGCCCGGATTGGTTCGGTAAAGGCGTCTGCCTGAAGACCCTCGGCTGAAGCGAAACGATCGCAAGCGACCAGTTCCTAGAATGGTATGTCGAACGTTCCGACCTCTATCCCACCCTTGTACCGAGCTCTTTTTTCAAAGATGCTTGCAAACTCCCTTCGAAGCTCAGCGTCACTGTTCAGCTTATCAGCATCACTCTCAGAAAAATCCATCGACACCTCGATTCCCCGCTTGTTAGTGCTAAGGATGACTTCCCCACTTGGCATGGAAATTCTCAGTCTCGAAGCCGCCTTGCTCAGATAGTGCCTGAGCATATAGCCCATTTCTTCCTTGAAGTAACTGCGCACTTCAGATGAAGTCGCAATGGCCTCAAAGCTCTTGCCGACCTCATTTGAGAAGAACTTAACATTATGCGAATGAAGCAAGTCGATATCGCCAATCCATTGCTTCAGTGCGGAAGATTGCACGAAGTGCACGGACGCAGCCGTGTCTTTCCTTCTCACCATATATCGAACGAAGCAAGTGATGCGATCGACCTCGCGCACTTGCTTCCTGTCTTCATTGAATTGAACTTCCACCATTTGAGCATCAAAGACAGCATGCAGTGAGTAGCTGTAGATCCTCTTCCTTCGCGCCATATCGCCCCCAGCCCGCTTCCCGAGTTCGTGATCGAGAGCCTTGATTAGGCTAGTAAAAGAGTCGTAGTAAGGCTTGTCATTGTTAGCCTGCCCCTCATTGCCCACCATCTGAAATGCAAAAACGTCCCGAGCCGCCACTAGCATCGCCCTAACTGCGGGGCTCATCGACGAAAAATAGCGATCTTTCCAGTTCGAGCTGGAGAGATGGGCCTTCATCGGCTGCAGTCTCGTGGCCTGTGGCGCAGGCTCCCAGTCAGCATTTGGGTCCTTGGCTGGGCGCTTGCGCGAAAGAAAGGCTGCAGCATCCTTTGCGATTTTTTTGCAGCTGATCAGAGCGCAAGTGAGTACGTGTATATCGTCCATTTTTGTTATCTTGTAGGCGATAACATCGAGCTCTCGAGCCTGATTGCTTACGTCATCGATGTAATAGCTTCCATTGATAGTCTTCCAGCCTGCCTTCTGTAGCGCTGTCACCACCTCGTGTTCAAGAACAAACCCAGTTTTCGTGACCGCTTCGAGGACTTTCGCATTAGTTGGCACGAGTAAATCCTTATAATTTTGCGTGGGCAGACATCATTGCTCGGCTGGGTTGCCGGCGCAGTTCAATTGTCCGACCAAACGGCAAGTCGGGGAAAGATCTTTGTTTGATCGGGTCAGCGGACGGTGACTGCGCGACCTCAGTCCACGAAAGAATTTCGGCGATGGATAGTCATTCCTTCGACGCGCCCTTGTCGTCCTCCAAAAGTCGCGCCGCTGGATTGGCTGTGGCTCCGCCGGCTTGGAAGTATCCCACCACGCTCGACACCGAACGGTGCTCGGTCAGCTGCATGATCGCCGGCAGCGCCACGCCTTGGCGGCTGGCCTCGGTCACAAACCCTGACCGCAGGCTATGCCCGCCAAAATCCCCCTCCAGCCCCGCCAGGCGTGCCCGCCGCTGCACGATTTCACCCACGGCGGCGGGGGACAGGGCAGGGCCGACCCGCTGCTTCCACAGCCGCCGGAAGATAGCCCCCTCGGTGAGGCTTGAGGCATCCAGCCAGTCCTGAAGGGCGAGGGCGGCCCGATCGAGCACCGGCTTATCCGGGGTCGAGGTGGCCGTAACCCCGGCCTGCTGGGTCTTGCTGTGCTCCAGCCGGTAGATATAGCCCGCCTCGCCAATCCGGCGCAGGTCGCGCAGGTCGGCAGCGGCGATCTCGCTACGCCGGCGGCCGCCACTGGCAAACCCGAAGCAAAGTAGGGCGCGATCCCGAATGCCTTCCAGGCTATCGTCGCAGGTGGCCAGCATGGCCTCCAGCTCGGCCAAGGTGATGGCAGTCTTCTTGCGTGGGCGCTCACCGCGTTTGACGGCCGCCCGCGCTGCACGACTAAGCACGGTGCGTATTGCCGGCTGCTCGCAGGGATTGGCCACTTGCTTCAGGCGGTGCGCGGTGGAAAGCACGGCAACGCGATGGCGCACGGTGGCCAGCGTCCAGGGGCCAAGTTTGGCTTTCAGGCCGGCCGCCACCAAGGCCTGATCGACGGCCGTTGGCAGCTCCCAAGCCAATTCGCCCTCAGCCGACCGGCGCTGCACATGGTCGACCACGAACTGCAGCACGGTGGCTTCGGGTACCGGCAAGGCCAACTCGATGCCGTAGCGCGCCGCATGCCAGCCAGCCCAGTAGCGCAGGGCGCTGGTGTAGCTGCGGGTGGTGTTCTCGGCCGCGGCTTCGGCCAGCAGCTCGCGGACCGCATCGGCAGCCTGTTGGGCGAGCTGTTCCGGCAAGACCAGGCTGGCAGCCGTCGCAACCAGGACGGGAATTGTAGAATTCTCTTTCATAATATGTAATGTACGCTACAACAAATAGCTACTACCCACGATAATCCTCACTTATCGTGAGTACGTTATCAGCAGAGTAGGGTGCCAGTACAGGAGACTTCGCATGGCCCGCGGCATCACCGAAACTGACGTCCATACCGCCGCCGACGAGTTGGTCGCCAAGGGCGAACGCCCAACCGTAGAGCGGATCCGGGCTCACCTGGGCACAGGCTCGCCGAACACGGTGACCCGCTGGCTGGAAACATGGTGGAACCGACTTGGCACGCGCCTGCAGCCAGTGCGTCCGGACTTGGAAGATGCGCCAGCGGTGTTGGTAGAACTCGCCGGGCAATGGTGGGAGTTGGCGCTGAAGCATGCCCAGGAAGCCGCCCGTCGAGAGCTTGCATCGTCCGAGCGGGCCCTGGCTGCCGAGCGTGATGCGCTGGAGGCCAGTTCCCGACTTGCGGCTGAAGAGCTGGCGCAAATGCGTGCAGAGCGTGACGTTGCAATCACCGGGGAAAGAATTGCAACGACCCAAGCCTCAGAGCTGCAGCACCTGGTCGACCAGCTTCAGCTACAGATCTCTGAACTTGCAGAGCAGCGCGACCTCGAGCGTCGAAGAGCCGACCGAACCGAGACAGCGAGACAGCAACTCGACGTCCGGCTTCACGAGGCCCGAGAGACGGCGAAATCTGAGCGGGAGGACTGGACCGAGTACGTCAGATCTGTCGAGAATCGAGCGCTCAGCGATGTGGATCGAGCCCGCCAGGAGGTGAAGGAACTCCAGGTGCAGCAAAGCAAGGCATCCGAACAACACAGGGCCCTTGAGAAGCAGCTGCGTCAGGACATCCAGGCCGCCCAATCAGCGGCCGCCACGGCCAGTCAGTCTGCCGATATCCTGCGCGGCAAATGTGACGCGCTTGAGGGGCAACTTTCAGGGCTTCGAGATTTGCCAGCTCAGCTGGAAGTGGCGCTCAAGCGATCCAAAGAAGTTCGTCCGCCTGCGGCTCGCAGACGCCCAAAACAATAGCGCTGTGCCGCGCTCCTAATAGCTGACACGGGTGCCAACTTCCAGGGCACACGAAAGAAAGGGCCGGCTTCATTTGCGCCGGAGGCCAGTCCGCTGACTCCGCGCAAGTCGCGTTCTGCGAGCTAGCCAGGCAGCCCAACAGACGAATGAGACCGCAAATCCGACGATTACCATGGCAACCAGCATGATCTCTCGATCAGTGTCGTTCATTGAGGGAGTCTCGGGAGTTGAGCCTTAGCGTCTATGCCATGGTACCTGACGCTTCGGAGTGCAAGTGCGGGCGCGATGGCTGCATTTGAAGTTCTTTCGAAAGAATCCTTAGCCTGAGCCCGTCCAAGCGCGGGCAGCATGGCTGCATCTTGGCTTGAAGCACTCGGCATGCCAGGTCGGAATAGGATCGTAGGATGATGAGCAAAGGCTCACGTTCCGACGGCGCCGTGTTCGAACGCGTAACACTTTTACTTGGCGCTTGGTAACAGATTTACCTGCTTCGTCACCAGCCATTGCCACGCGGAGCCGACGAAGGACGACCAGCGCTGACCGAAGCGCCTGACACCATTTCGCATAATGTATATTATGTTCTCTGTTCCGTGGCTGGCTGGCGCACTTCTTGCGTCGGCCACGGTTCCTTCTCTGGCATGGAGCCTGATCGTGCGTGATCGGAACCTGACCGGCCCTTGGGCCGGTTTTTCGTTTAAGGCCGGCCGACTGGTCACCCCCGAAGGCCGCGAACTGGAGCCGCAGGATCTGGCCTGGCTGTCGCTCACCGCTGCCCAGGCACAGGAATGGCGTCGGCTGATGGAGGGCGCGAGATCCTCTTTACCTGGACAGAAAGCGCGGAAACCCTTGTCCTACAAGGGTTCTGAAATCGTAGATCTCCAGCTAGTTGTGCGTAGACGCAACGAAGTGCGTTTGCCCAGGGTGATGGCTGGCCCTGACGCCGAGCCACCGACTGCGGTCCTGCCGGTACCGGGGCCGAGGCGCCGCCAGCGCGTGTGAGGCGATTCCGTAGGGGCGCCGCCCCTACACCCCCGGCGAAATCTGAAAGAGTGTCAGGTGTCGGAGAACCAAGAATGCGTAAGGAACCCGAGGGGCACGCGTATCGGCCATCGCGCGTACAGACCGGCAAACCAGCCCACTGCAAAGCAGCCACCTGACTGGCGAAACATATCACGCCCGGCCACGACCTGGCTTTAGCCTTGGCGTTGACGCCGGAAGGCCCGATCCATCCATCGGGCAATCCAGTAATGCAAATCGAAGTAGCGGCGCAGGTTCATGGCGCGAGTATAAGCGCGACCAGCCCGAGGCACGCCAGATGACCCACGTAGTAGCCGTAGAATGCCCAACGGCCGCGCTGGATGGGCCATGACACGCCCGACAGGCCCACCGCCACAGGAATCGCAGCCAGCGCCCATAGGTTACTGTTGAAGGCACATAGGGGCGCGAACGCAGCCAGTGTGAGTAGCGGCCGGCCGGTTCGGAACCCCAGCCACGCCAGCAGGACGAAGACCACGCCGGACCACTGGTAGTCCACGAATGCCGGCAGCACCGCCGCGGCGAATGCCAGGACCACCCAACGACGCTGGCTGGCAGCGTAGACGGCAGCGGCACACAGCGCGAACGTCAGCAGGATGTTGAGCGGCAACCAGTAGCCGAAGACCAGTGCATGCACCGGCTGGGCGATGATTCCCCACATCGAAAGCCTGCGAACGGACTTGACCACATCGGCGCCGGGCTGAGCAAGGTTGTAGGCCATCACCAGCGCGAACAGCGGGAACGCCGTGCGCCCCGCTTCGCTCAGGCCTGGCACATAGCCGCCATAGATCACTTTGGCGACGTGATCCCCGGTCATCAGGATGACCGCGAGCCACTTCAACACTTCACGTGCGCTGCTGGTCATCAAATATCCCTCGTTGTAGGCGGCAGTACTGAGCCGCTGGGGTATTGCGGCGACTCAGGGAAGGTTCCAAGCGCCCTCGCCTCCTTGTTGATCGTTGCGCCCCCGGCCTCACTACGAATCCGCCGCGACTCTTCCTGATAGTGGGCTGACTGCTGGAAATCGTTCATGCGCCGCGCCTCTGCCTGATTGGTGTCAAGGAACGGTTCGTACTGGCCGTTGACCGCGACCATGCGGCACTGCTCTTGATCCATCACGTACGTGGTGCCCTGCTCCGTCTTGCAGCTGCACCGGCCGATCTGATGTTCGCCATTCGCGTCCAGGCCATCGCCCGACGCCATGCAGTACACCCGGGGAGGCTGATTCGTCGGAATCGAGAGGCTGTCATAAGCCGGTGCCGTCCACGGCTGGCCCGCGACGCGCGGCGTCACCCAAGCCAGATAGTCGTTGCTGCGGGTAATGGCAGGGGGTGCGGCTTGCGGCGCGGCTGCGACCGTCGCTCCCGCTCCGTTCTCCGCCGCTTGCGGCGCCTTGACCTCTGCTTGTCCTGTCTCAAGCTCTCCGGATAGCTGGGCATGCACGCGATTCACGGACCACCATGCGCCACCGATCACCGCCAACAACAACGCTGCCGCTGCTGGGTAGTACCAGGGAATGGCCTTCTCGCTGGTGTCCATCACCGTGGACTCGTACAGCCCCATGGGGCGCTTAGGCAGTTTGACCCGCTTCAAGATCAGGGGATGACCTTTCTCAGGCTTGTCCTCGAAGCGATCAAAAATGCGAAGGTGAGCAAACGGAAGCATGAATCGCCTACGCACATGCACATGACGCTCAATCAGATCGTGAACGAACTCATCTACCTGTTTCTTAGGCGACTGACTGACGAAGATGAAGTCCAAGCCACGATGGCGGTGCTTCGCCAGTTGCTCAACGTGGTTAGGGACAGAAGAGCCCGGCCGCCGCTTAGGAAGCATGCCATGCTCGTAAGCCTCATCAACCAAGCACACCGAGCCGTCAGGCAAGAAATTGGTCCAGTCGCAGAACTGCTCCGGAGTCATCGGAAGCATGCGCGCCTCATCATGCTTAAAGCCGCGCACATTGCACACGTACACCAAGCGACCTTCATCACGGAAGGTCATTGCGTGATCAATAGCGTGCAGCGTCTTGCCGTGTCCAGGCTGACCCGTGTACCAGTAGATCATTCCTTGGTCACTCCCAACTGTTGAGCACGCGTGGTGGACATGGGAATGACCTTGAACATGAATCGCACAGACAGTGCCGACAGGATCATAGTCATGAACTGATCAAAGCCGATGGCGCCGAGAAAATTGCTGGCGTCCTGAGGCAACGAGCCGACATACGTCGCAATCGTGGTCTTTAGCACTGGCAGTAGCTGGTTGATCGACACAAGCGTGATGCCCGCAGTCGATAGCGCCTTGGTCACGATGCGACCGATGCCGCCAAACAGCACGGTCCAAACAAGGTTCACGCCGCGCGTGATCCATTCCCATATCGAACTCATCACGAATCCCCAAAGACGATGCGGAAGGAAATGAACATGCCCATCAGGAGCATCACGGTCTTGATGGCTGCGACCAACTGGCACCACCACGTAGTGCCATCGAGAGAAACGGAGCCAAACCGCCCAAGATCAATGGACCCGAACTGAGGGCAGGAACCACCGCCAAAGCCGCTCGTGTCGATCAAGTCTTTGTCGAACTTCCATGACCACTTGCCGGGGCCATCCACGTCCTCAGCGCCCTCATGGGGGTTGCCGCCGTTGCCCTCCCCTGCGCCGGGACCACTGCCACAGCGCTGCGCACGCATTGCGCGAAGCTGATGGGCTTCAACGGTATCGCCCTCAACGCTGAAGGCAGATTGGCAATCGCCCACGTCGCCGGTCACCTTGGCTGAATTACCTGCCTCAGTAGCGCACCGCGTCGCCCAGGCCTGTGTTGCGATCATGCCCAAGGCAGCATCACCAGTAACAATGGGCGGGGACTTGCAATCGCCGCCGCCGCTCGCACTGTTGCCGTTACCCTCGCCCTGCTCGCCGTTGCCGTTACTACCGCCCACGCCGGGACCAGAGCCATCCCCTGGCGTAGGCTGATTGCCGTTTGGCTGGCCCTGATTGTTGTAGGTGTTGGTGTTGGTGGTGTTGCCGGTGTTGTTGTTCGTGATGTTCGTGGTGTTGCCGCTGGGCTGCCAGTTCTCGCCGGGGCGGTTGCTAGGCGGGTTCGCCGGGGTGTTTGGCGCGCTGATGCTGGCGCCCTCCGTACGCGGATTGTTGGTCGCGGTGTGCCCTTTCTGATTGGCCGTGTCGCTCGCACAAGTCCGGAAACCGCTCGCCGTGCTAATGCACGTCCTGTCCTTCGACTTGCACACGTTGTAGGCGCCGGATTGATGGCAATACTCATCTTTCTTTTCCGGCTTAGGCGGAGCATCCGCAAAGCAGGTTTCGCCGCTGGCCTTCCACGTGCCTGACCGGATTGCGATGGCGTTCGGGTTGCCGCTTTCGCGCAAGCTGAAATCGACCCCCGGATCAAGGTTTGGCTGCACCTTGCAGCCGTTGTCGCAGACGCCGCCCGAATACATGGTGCCGTTGATCATCCCGGCCTGGCCGTCAACGCGGTTCTTGCAGCTGTTGGCCGTGATGTAGATGAAGGTGCCGTGCTTGATGTAGTTGCCCCAGTTGCCAACGCCATCGACGTACTCATTTCGACCTTCATATACCGTATTCGTGCCCTGCACCTTCGAAGGGCAGGACGGGTTGCGCACGCCGCTGCGACTGTTCACATAGTTGGTGATGTACTCCATGCACGCCTTGTAGGCGGCGCCCTGATCGGGGTAGGTCTGCGCGGAGGCTGCGGACGTAGCGAGCATCGCAGCCAGCAGAAAGACCAGCGCGCACGCCCACCGGGCGCAGCAGTTCACGAGTCGAAGGCGAGCCATAGCGCCCCCAGCACAGCCACGATCACGAAATAGCCCATAAGACCCCCAAAAAGTAGGGGCGACGTGCGCCCCTACTTGGCCTGCTTGATGTTCCCCCACAGCAGAAACAGCCCCTTCACCGCTGCGAGAACCGAGAGAATCCCCGCGATGACCTGGGCGGCCGTCGCGAGGAACTCCATAACCGCTACTACGACGGGCACGACACCCGCTCCCGGTTACTTGGCGCGCTTGATCATCGACCACAGCAGGAACAGGCCCAGCACACCGGCCAGCACGACCAGAATGCCGCTGACACTGGACTTGCCGTTGGTGATTTCGGCGGTGATGGCCTCGGCCGGCCCGCCACTGGCGAGCGCGGCACCGCTGGCGATCATGGCGGTGGCACCGGCAGCAACCTTGCCAGCAGCGGAACGACCGAAACGACGTGCAACGTTCATGTACTTCATGGGATGTACTCTCTTGGTTGGGTTAGAACCGCTCACGGGACACACGGGCGAACTGTCTGAAAACGACGCCCAGTGCCCAGCAGGCCGCGATAGCGAATGCGACTTGCGTACCCTCAGCCAGTGTGAGCGGTGGTAAGACTGGCTGAGGTTTCTCGATCCAGACCGGCACAGCACAGACGCCATCAGCACCGATGTTCTGGGCCGTGCACGACTGGATGTAGACCGGCTCTGGCATGGGTTAGGCCTTGGCGACTGGCTTGGCCGACAGCGGAACGAGGTCCACGTAGCGCTTCAGGATCAGGTCCCCGTACTGGCTCAGCGCGAAGGACTGCGGGTCAATGTCGTACTCGCCCGGCGGGTACGGCGGGCGCGAGCCGAGGCCGACACGGAACGGCAGCTCGAAGCCGTTGCCGAAATCGAGGCCGACCATCTGGGAGCGGATGATGGAGTTGGTCTTACTGTTGTGCCGTTCTTCAACGGCGGCGGACTTCACGCGGCAGATAGGCATAGTTCTTCTCTCACATAGCGATGGAGTGGTTCACCCTTGGAAATGCCGCGAAAACGTCCGGGGTGACCGTCACGGACGACGCGGGCCAGCAGGAAGTCGGTGAACGAATCACCGAACGCTCCATGCAGAACACTGAGAGCCGGGCCTACCTGACGCTCCATCCAGAGCACCATGGCCTCGGCAGAAACTTCGACCTGCTTGCGGATCGTGCGCAGCCGTGTGCACACACCCTTGATGAGGTCCTGCAGCGCGCTGTACGAACCGCGCAGGTACGCGCCCGGGTTCAACAGCACATCCAGCGGGATTTCCATGTGCTTGCCGTACAGGCGCACTTCCGCGCGCACCCAGCGCGAGGACGGCAGGCCCTCGGCCTTGCCCTTTTCATAGACGCACAGTTCCTTGTGGCCTTTGCCACCGACGTACAGCGTGCAGCCGGTGTTGTGACCTTCATCGGAAATGAAGCGGTGACGCGGCGGGCAACCGCCTTCGGTAAAGCCGCCTTTCGCGGCGACCTCGCGGAGCGCATGCACGTCCAGGCGTTCGCCTTCGTAGTCGTCGTGAGCGCAATCAACGCGGGTGATCTTGGCGTCGAGCATTGAGCCCTGCTTGTAGACCTGCGCCCAGTTGCGGACCCACTTGCAACCCATGCCGGTCAGGCTCAGGCACACGGTGCTCTTCTTGCCACCGATACCGACACGGCCAACAACCTCGTTTTCCCGGTCGATCAACACCGCAGACTGCTCGTAGAAGTTCCAGTTCTTCTCACGAATCGCGCCGGCAACAACTTCGCCACGGAAACCGAAGATGCGGAACAGCAGGAGGTCGAGCTTCTTGCAGTTCACCTCTTCAAGGGCGGAGAGCGGGACCACAATGGTCAGGTAGTCGATGATTGCGTCTTGCTGACCCTTTTGGCCCGTGTTACTCCCCGGGCCAATCTTCGCCGCCGCCCGCTGTCCCTTTTCACCGGGCGAAAGCGGGGAAAAGCCCCCTGCCCCGCCCTCTGCGGCCATACGGAAGCGAGCGCGATCAACGGCCATGAGACCCCCCGGCGGCAAGCGCCATGCGATGATTCGTGTCCAGGCAAACGGAGACGCCCATGCGCACACCCATGAAGTTCAGCGGCAAGCCGCAGTCGTACGTAAAGCAGCTGGAAGCCCGAATCGCTGCACTTGAATCAGCGGTTACGGCGCTGGTGATGATCAACAGATCACCGGAATTCGCGAGGGCGCTGGGCGCGTCCGCAGACTGGAGCGAGGGATTCATGAGCGCTCCCGAAACACGCGCAACACCGGAGTTTGTGCGCGACTGGCGCACTGCATTGATGCACGTGCTGACTGAGCCACCGGCAGCAGAGGCCCACTCACCTGACGCCAATCGCGGCGAATCCGACGATCCGCAGGAGCGTTCGACAGACTGACGTCTTTCCGGAGGCCGTCACGCATGGCGCACCTCCAGCAGATGCTTCAGGAAGACGCCCTGCTGGCCGCGAAAGGCTTGGAACGAAGCTTCGTCTTCAGCGGTCCAGCCCGTGGCGGCCAATTCGGCGCGCGCCTGAGCAATGGAACAGGCCGCGTAGACCTGCTGAAGAAGAACGCGGGTCTGCTCTTGCTCGTGCCGGGCGATCACCCATGAGCCGATGCGGACGATGCCGACGCCGATGCACGCGACGGCGAGAACGATGATGAGAAGCGCGTTATCCATGCCCTACC